>NZ_JASJHF010000203.1:0-12784 GCF_033791185.1 Moritella sp.
AGTTAACGATAACTGGCTGCTTTTTTATTAGCACGTAATAATCCGTAACAAAGTACGAAATTAACCTGACTCTTGTTACTCGGATGTTATACTCCATTACAATTTAGAGAATCGAAATTGGAATGGATTGAAACATTAATAATCGATTTAATATGAAAGATAGATTTTGTATAACGCGTGACAAAAGGAAGAGACAAATGTTCGACTTTAGAAGTGATACTGTCACACAACCAACAGCAGAAATGCGCAGCGCGATGGCAAACGCTGTTGTGGGCGATGACGTTTATGGCGATGATCCGACGGTAAATAAGCTGGAAGAGATGGCCGCTGAACGTTATGGATTTGATGCCGCTATCTTTTGTTCGTCAGGTACACAAGCTAACCTATTAGCCATTATGGCGCATTGCCAGCGTGGTGATGAATACATTTGTGGCCAAAATGCCCATAATTACCGTTGGGAAGGCGGTGGCGCTGCGGTACTTGGTAGTGTGCAACCACAGCCGATCGCTAACCAAGCTGATGGTACAATTTGCTTACAAGCGATTCGAGATAATATTAAGCCTGATGATGACCACCATGCTAAAACGAAATTGCTATCATTGGAAAATACCATCGGCGGTAAAGTATTACCGCTAGCATACTTGGCGCAAGCTCAAGCATTGGCTTTTGAGCATGGTTTACGTATTCATCTTGATGGCGCGCGGGTTTTTAATGCAGCGGTTAAGTTGAATGTTGATGCGAGTGAAATCACCCAATATTTTGATTCGGCATCAATTTGTTTATCAAAAGGGCTTGCAGCACCGGTCGGATCATTATTGCTTGGATCTGAGTCTTTGATTCGTAGTGCCCGACGCTGGCGTAAAATGCTGGGCGGCGGTATGCGTCAAGCTGGCATCTTAGCGGCGGCAGGTATCTTGGCGTTAGATGAGCAAGTAGATAAACTTGCGATTGATCATGACAATACCCAGTACTTAGCACAACAATTGATGACCTTACCTGAGTTCATTTTTGATTTAGACAGTGTACAAACCAATATGATCTTTACCCAGTACACAGGTAAAGATGGCAAAGCATTATCGACCTATTTACGTACCAAAGGCATTATCATTAGTGCCAGTTCTGCGATCCGCTTTGTGGTTCATCAGGATATTAACATCGACGCAATCGATTTATTAATTGCTGAAATTAAACATTTTCATTCAATGTAAAGTGCAGCCTTATTTTTTGTAAATAGGGCAGATAATTATAATAATAAAAGTAGTGTCGGAGCTAGCATGACAGATAAAACAACTGCAGTAGAAAATAACCAAAAATCGTCAGCAGATAAATCAAGGATCCCAACGGGCAGTTTGATTTTACGTACCTTAGCAATGCCAGCTGATACCAATGCCAATGGTGATATTTTTGGTGGCTGGATCATGTCACAAATGGATATCGCTGGCGGTATTTTAGCGAAAGAGATCGCGCAGGGCAGGGTTGCCACTATTTCAGTTGATGGCATGACATTCCATCAGCCTGTCACTGTGGGTGATGTCGTTTGTTGTTATGGTTCATGCTCACGTATTGGTAATTCATCGATGACTATCAAGTTAGAAATTTGGGTTAAACCAGTGATCAACGCTCCGAAATTTAACTTCCGCTATATTGTTACTGAAGCTACATTCACCTATGTTGCAATTGATGATGATGGTAAGTCACGTCGTATTGAGCGCTCGTGTGAAGTCTAAGTGACTTTGTAATCAATCTGTATGTAGGGTATGTTTCTGACATTGTAGCTAATAGTGAGGGACTGCAGAACGTATACAGTACGGGAAGTGTTATGACAACGGCATTCATATGATGAACACCGTTGTTAATTAAGGTTAATACTGAAAGTACTGCTTGCTTAGTTAGACCATAAAGCACGGTCTCATTATTTAATGTTTAAGAACACACTATGTGTTTTCAGCAATAATCTCTTTGTATTCTTTAGTATCGGTAAAGATTTCGTCTTTAAGCGGATTCAGTTTTTGTTTACGTACTTTGTAAATAAGGTAAACAACCAGCGTGATGTTAGCAAGTAATGAAAGTAAGCTGACCACGAAGAATGCTGTTGGATTTTGTGTTGTCGGTACTGGTGCAAGTACATCTGCAAACTGAGGCACGGTCATGATGAACATCGTCCATAGACCGAGTGTTGCCGCGCGATGTTGTAACCAAGCTCCTTTTTTAATAAAGAATGCAGGGATGGTACATGACGCGAGTAGTACTACACCTGCATAGAATGAATGATTGGCAATTGCATTGTAGGTATAAGCAAAGTTCCATATATCATAAGCGATGATCCAAGGCCAAATCATGTCAGGCCAGATCATATCTTTAGACTTATCTTTTGAAATGATGATACCAGCCCAACCAGTGATCGCGACGATATTCAATAGACCTGCGATACCGTTCATTATATTCCATGGACCTGACATTAACCAAAGGTTGTCAATAAACGCACCTTCAGCGCCAGTAGCAAATGTCGAGATTTGAAAATCACGCAAACATGCTTCAAATATATTTACGGCAAGAATGATCGCTGGTAATGCTAATGCCCATTTTTTTTGTCTTAGCTTTGGACTAAAGCGCAGAGCCATGAAGAATAATACACCTGTTAATGCCGAATAGGTTTTAACCCAGTTAAACCAGTTGCCAGTGCCGTATTCGTTACCAATTGCCGCTGTCGTTGGCCATACAAAAATAGTTAAGAATATCGGGAGAATTAAGAAAATTGAAAGTCCACCCCACTTGGTCGTTCGACCAAATTCGTTGAACGCCATCAACGTGAAAAGAACAAACAATGCAATCGCCCAGCCTTCTAGGTTTGGCATGTTATATAAGATACCCATATTCTATACTCCATTTATAATTAGTAATATTTTAGATTAATGAAATAGTTTTCTACGAAACTACTACTTAATGGTTACATGGTGTGCGTTGGAATATATAATTTCAATATCTTATGGTTTAATGTTGAGTATTTATTCTAATTTCGCGACACAACTCATAAAGTTGAGTAATAACTCTAAATTATAAGTGTTGAAAAATGAGTATTCGCTGAGATCTAAATGAAGACACATCATAAAGATATGTTCTGAACTAACTCGTCATTTAATATTGCGCTGTATTCTTTTCTCAATCCTATCTGTTACTGTCATTTCCCGCTAAGCATCTAACTTTTAGACGTTATATATTGTTTTTACGCTTATAAATTGTGATCAAACTATTAAAAAATAGAAATTAAACCAAATTAACTGGTCTGACCTTGCTTGGTTTTATCTGTTTTTGTTACTAACCTAAGAATGTTGCTGTTTTTTTTAAGAATAACCTTTCTAAAGTTGAATTCCCGACTAACCTTAATTTCTACTGAATTACATTTTACTAAAAATTTGTTTCTAGTTAGTTTTATAGTTGTTGCTAGGTATGTTTAATTTGTAAGCGCGTTTCATGTGGAGAGGCTCGCTTAGGGAGATAGAAAAATGGAATTATCTAACGAGTCGAATGCACTAGATGTATACATGTATCAAGTGAACCAAAGCAGTAAATTATTAACTAAAGAGGAAGAGTACGAAACCGCGTTAGCTTCGCATGAAGGTGACGTAAAAGCCCGACAACGTATGATCCAATCTAACCTACGTTTAGTGATTAATATTGCCAAACGTTACCAGCATACTTCACTACCGCTCGTCGATATTATCCAGGAAGGGAACACAGGGTTGATCCATGCCGTCGAAAAATTTGACGCTACCAAAGGTTTTCGTTTCTCTACCTATGCGGTGTGGTGGATAAAGAATAATATTGAACGTTTCATTATGAACCAATCTCGGACTATCCGCGTACCAATTCATATTGGTAAAGTATATAAACGTATTTTAAAAACCGCCCGTGAACAAGAATTAGACTTGCAATGTAATCAGGATGTGATGACATTGGCAGAATTACTGGAAATGCAGCACGGACAAGTTACCGAAGTGTTATCCTACTATTTCAATGAAGCAAGTTTAGATAAAACTATCGTCACGGATCGTGATTCGAGTACAGCCTTGGTCGACATGTTAGAAGACCATTCTATTTGTAAACCAAATGAGGAACTCGAAGACGCCGATACTTTATGCTATTTGGATGAAGTATTAGGGCATCTATCGGACCGTGATCGAAAAATCATTGAACTGAGATTCGGACTCGGCGAAGAAGACCCGCTGACACTGCATGTGATTGGTGAACGTTTATCTATGTCGAGAGAACGGATCCGCCAAATTATTAATTTAAGTTTACAGAAAATTCAGCCTGAGTTACTGCAAAATACAGTACAAAAACAAGATTATCTTAATTAAATAATCGCACCTTAGTGCTCGCTAATTTTCTGTATATGTAAAAAGGAATATATTGTCAGCTACTATCGTTATCTTTAGTTTTTTTCTTTAGATTATGATAGCTTAGCCGAGTATATTCCTTTGTCATTTTAGCTAGTTCAGTCGTTACGAATGGTAGCATACTGCACTCTTTCATATATATGAGATATCAATGAGCACAACAAATCGTCCTCTGTATTTACCCTATGCTGGCTCTGCACTATTAGAAACCCCTTTATTGAATAAAGGCAGTGCCTTTAGTGCTATCGAGCGTCACAGTTTTAATCTTACGGGATTAATCCCGCCTATGGTTGAATCTATTCAAGAACAATCTGAACGTGCTTATAAGCAATTTTCAGGTTTTGAGAGTGCGATGGATAAACACGTTTATTTACGTAATATCCAAGATACCAATGAAACATTATTTTATCGTCTAGTCGATGATCATCTTGAAGAGATGATGCCAATTATTTATACCCCGACTGTGGGGGCTGCATGTCAGCAGTTCTCTGATATCTACCGCCGTGCTCGTGGCTTATTTATCTCTTACCCTGAACGTGAAAACATCGATGATATTTTACATAATGTAAATAAGCAGAATGTAAAAGTGATCGTCGTCACTGATGGTGAGCGTATTCTTGGTTTAGGCGACCAAGGTATTGGTGGCATGGGTATTCCAATTGGTAAGCTGTCACTCTATACATCATGTGGTGGTATTAGTCCGGCAAACTGCTTACCTATTGTGCTTGATGTGGGGACGAACAATGAAAATCGCTTAAAAGATCCGATGTACATGGGTTGGCGTAAACCGCGTATCGATCAAGACAAGTATAATGAATTCGTAGATTTGTTTATTAATGCCGTAAAACGTCGTTGGCCAAATGTATTGCTACAGTTTGAAGATTTTGCTCAACAAAATGCAATGCCATTATTGAAACGTTATAAAGATGAAATTTGTTGTTTCAATGATGATATTCAAGGTACCGCAGCAGTAACGCTGGGTAGCTTGATGGCGGCATGTCGTGCTGCCAAAACCAAACTAAGTGAACAAAAAGTTACCTTCTTAGGTGCGGGTTCAGCCGGTTGTGGTATTGCTGAGCAAATTGTTGCGCAAATGAAATCTGAAGGTTTATCTGATAGCGATGCGCGCGCACGTGTATTTATGGTGGATCGTTTTGGTGTACTTACCGATAAGATGCCAAATTTACTCGATTTCCAACAAAAACTGGTACAGCATCAAGGACTACGTGATGAATGGAATATCGACAGTGATGTGATCTCATTGCTGGATGTGATGGAACATGCAAAACCATCTATTTTAATTGGTGTATCAGGTCAACCTGGTTTGTTTACTGAGCAAGTGATTAAGACGATGGCTGCAAATACCCAGCATCCGATTGTATTCCCGCTAAGTAACCCGACATCGCGTGTTGAAGCCACGCCACAAGATATCATCCGTTGGACTGAAGGCCGTGCACTTGTTGCGACAGGTAGCCCGTTCCCGCCGGTTAGCTATGGTGATGAGTTGATCACGATTGCACAATGTAATAATAGCTATATCTTCCCAGGTATTGGTTTAGGTGTACTGGCGGCAGAAGCAACACGTGTAACCAATGCAATGCTGATGGCAGCAAGTCGTGCATTAGCAGATTGCTCCCCGTTGGGTCGTGATGGACAAGGTCCATTATTACCATCATTAACGGATATCCATGAAGTCAGTAAAGAGATCGCTTTTTGGGTTGCAAAAACCGCTCAACTACAAGGTGTAGCATTGCAAACATCTGATGAAGTTATCCGTAATAATATTGAAAAGAACTTCTGGTTACCAGAATATCGTCAATATAAGCGTGTAGCTAACTATTTAATACCTATAAAGAAATAACGCCTACAGGCGTTCTATTCTGATGTTAAAAAAAACCAGCTATTTTAGCTGGTTTTTTTATTGTTGTTATCGGTTATATGTTGCAATAAATGGTGCTGAGTAACAATTTTGCAAAAAATACTTGTGTATTTGAGATATAATTCTGGCTTGATCAGCTATGTTTAGTAGAATGCGTGGCGTTTCTCTATAAAATCGAAATTAACCTTAGGAGTTGGCCAGATGACCACATCATTTTATTCGCAAATTCAATCTCAGCTAGAACAAACTAAAGCTGATGGCCTATATAAAAACGAGCGAGTGATTACTTCTGCCCAAAATGCCAACATTCAAGTGGCGGGCAATGAAGTTGTTAACTTCTGTGCGAATAACTATCTGGGTTTAGCTAACCACGCTGACCTAATTGCTGCGGCACAATCAGGTTTAGATAGCCATGGTTTTGGTATGGCGTCAGTACGCTTTATCTGTGGTACACAGGACAAACATAAAGAATTAGAAAGCAAGATTAGTCACTTTCTAGGCATGGAAGATACTATTTTGTATACCTCTTGTTTTGATGCAAACACTGGTTTGTTTGAAACAATATTAGGTGCAGAAGATGCCATTATTTCAGATGAACTAAACCACGCATCAATCATTGATGGTGTACGTTTATGCAAAGCAAAACGCTTTCGTTACAAAAACAACGACATGGCATCATTAGAAGAACAGCTGATTGCTGCAGATGCGGCTGGTGTACGTCACAAGTTAATCGCCACTGACGGCGTATTCTCAATGGATGGTGTGATCGCTAACCTCGAAGGCGTTTGTGACCTTGCAGACAAATATAATGCCATGGTCATGGTTGATGATTCTCACGCTGTGGGTTTTGTTGGCGAAGGTGGTCGTGGTACTCCTGAGCATTGCGGTGTAATGGATCGTGTTGATATCATCACTGGTACATTAGGTAAAGCACTGGGCGGCGCATCAGGCGGTTACACATCGGCTAAAAAAGAAGTGATTGATTGGTTACGTCAGCGTTCTCGTCCATATTTATTCTCAAATTCTGTCGCCCCTGCGATTGTTGCAGCATCAATTCGTGTTATCGAAATGATGGAAGACGGTCATGATTTACGTGCAAAAGTTAAATCAAATGCAGAATATTTCCGTCGTGAAATGAGTGCTGCGGGCTTTACGCTTGCTGGTGCTGATCATGCGATCGTACCAGTTATGATTGGTGATGCTGCACTTGCCGCCGAAATGTCTGAGCGTTTATTAGCAGAAGGCATCTACGTAATTGGTTTCTCTTTCCCTGTGGTTCCACACGGTAAAGCACGTATCCGTACGCAAATGTCAGCAGCGCACAGCATAGAACAAATTGATATTGCAATTGCCGCATTTACTCGTATCGGTAAAGATCTTGGCATCATCTAAATAAGTGGGTTTAAGAAAATGAAAGCACTAGCAAAATTAAAGCCTGAACAAGGTATTTGGATGACAGATGTGGAAAAGCCAACGCTTGGCCACAATGACCTGTTAATCAAGATCCGTAAAACTGCGATTTGTGGTACTGACATCCATATTTATAACTGGGATGAGTGGTCACAAAAAACCATTCCGGTACCTATGGTTGTTGGCCATGAGTATGTGGGGGAAGTGGTTGGTATCGGCCAAGAAGTGCGTGGTTTTACTTTAGGTGATCGCGTATCTGGTGAAGGTCACATTACGTGTGGTCACTGTCGTAACTGCCGTGCGGGTCGTACGCATTTATGTCGTAACACCACAGGTGTTGGTGTTAACCGCGAAGGTGCATTTGCTGAATACTTAGTTATTCCTGCATTTAACGCTTTCAAACTACCCGACGATATTTCTGACGATATGGCTGCTATCTTTGACCCATTTGGTAACGCGGTGCATACGGCATTATCATTTGATGTTGTGGGTGAAGATGTATTAATCACTGGTGCTGGGCCAATCGGCATCATGGCTGCAGCTGTATGTAAACATGTTGGTGCTCGTAATGTCGTGATCACCGATGTGAATGAATACCGCTTAGACCTAGCGCGTAAAATGGGTGTGACTCGTGCTGTAAACGTAGCAACAGAATCACTGAAAGATGTGATGGATGAGCTGAAAATGGCAGAAGGCTTCGATGTTGGTCTTGAAATGTCAGGCGTACCATCTGCATTTAGCGACATGCTAGACAAGATGAACCATGGCGGTAAAGTTGCTATGTTGGGAATTCCACCAAGTACGATGAGCATCGAGTGGGGCAATGTTATCTTTAAAGGTTTAGTTATTAAAGGTATTTATGGCCGTGAAATGTTTGAAACTTGGTACAAAATGGCGGCATTAATTCAGTCAGGTTTGGACTTAACGCCAATCATTACCCATCACTTCCCTATTGATCAATTCCAAGAAGGTTTTGATATCATGCGTTCAGGTATGTCTGGTAAAGTTATTCTCGATTGGGCATAACATAACGAAAATCGCATAAATTAACGTTGAAAGGGTAAGTTTGAGATAATCAGACTTATCCTTTTTTATTGTCTTTAATATGCTTATTTTTATAAAACAGTATTATATTTTTAAAAATAATGTTGCTAAGCTGTTACAATATAACAATATGTTTTTAATCGTAACGAGTAATTCCCATGATGATCGTGAATGACAATTATATCGTAGACTTCGATGGTGCAATTATCTTGAGTTTAAATTCTGGATTACGGACAAGCTTAGGCAGTAATGAAGTGTCGTTATTGCGTTATATGATCCAACACCAAGGGCAATTGTTACTTCGTCAAAGCTTGATGGAAGAAGTGTGGTTAAACAAGGGCATTATTGTTGAAGATAGTAGTTTGCTACATGCAATCTCAAACTGCCGAAAAGCACTTGAAGATAAAGACACACAAATTATTCAAACCCAACGTGGTAAAGGTTATATATTCCTCGGCAAGGTTAGCCCTTATGCAGTAAAACCTGTTGATAAAGAACCTGATTCGACACGTCCACATACTGCTGCAGAGACTAGTGTGGCAACCACAACAGCTCCGCGATTCGATAGCACTTCTGCTCGTTCATATTGGCTGTATATTGCGGTATATCTGCTGTTCACTGGGGCGTCTTTTATGGTATGGCGTTATTTTTCATCACCGTGGACATCGGCAGCACATTACTCTATTGAACAGTTTTCAACATGTGCCTTCATCGACCCGTCAACAGAGCAAGAAACAAGATTTCAGGATGTGACGATATACCATGCCAGCGGGCTATCGCTATTGATTGATGCACACGATGCGTCAATGAGTTATCAGGATGAATTAGAGGTGGACTGTGAATAAATTAGCCTTGTTAACCGTTACGTTAAGCGGATTATTAACGGGATATGTTATCAACCATTGGTCTACTCCCGAGATGAATGAACGGTTCAATTCAGATACTCGTATGTATATTAATACCCGTTTTGATAAATCGTATAGCATCGATATTAATGCGGGGTTAGAGCTCAAAGCAAATGGACTATTTGAATATTATGTCGTGATACCAAGGGATATAGGTTTTTCTGCGGTAGGGGATTACACACTTGATGATGGATTATTATCACTAAATATAGTCGACAGTGATCCGCTACTGGATGAATCCGATAATAAAGACCCATTGCAATTATATGAGAAATTCATTAGTCGTGCAGAGATGCACACTACCGAGAATATGTTAGCGTTTAGGCCCGTGAATGATGACAGGGCGCTGGTGGTATTTGCGGAGCGTGGAGCCTTTTATTTCAAACCACGTAAATAGTGAACAACATACTAATTAGCAAGGATGGGCATTTGTTGAAACTAGTTAGTATGTTGCTTAACGTCGGGGTTAATGATTAAAACGAGTGATTGTATTGCAGACCAAACAGCCAAGCACTCGACTCTACAACACCATTAATACTAGATTCTGTTCCCGGTATTGTCGTGAGACTTTCTTCTACTGCGGTATCTTCACCAAGTATGTAACTAAGACCTAAATCAATACTTTGTGATTGAGATAGCTTGTAGGTAGTACCGACTGATAGCCAATGACGGTTTGAATCGGGTATCGAAACTGATTCTAAGGTATCGGTTGGCGCATGGTCATACATATAACCAGCACGTAATTCCCAGTTTTCTGATGGATAATAGGTCGTGCCAACTGAAATATGTCCAGCATCAGCCCATGCATAATCTTTAATATTACTATCAAACTCACTTGAGGTTAATGAATCGAATTCAGACCATTGCACATATTGGATACTGTAATGAAAGGCCAGTGTCGGCATTACGCGATGATAACCAGACAGTTCAATCATATCGGGCAAGGGAATATTGATACTACCAGCACTGCCTTCACCTGTCATATCTACCTCACCACTTGCTTCTAAATCAGGACTGTAGCGATAACTTAAACCAATACGGTTATTCTCGTTAAACTCATAAGCCAAGCCAAGATTAAAGCCATAAGCCACGCCATCAGCTTCCACTTCAAGCAGGTTATCACGAGAAATTTGTCCTTCACCATAAATAACGTCGAGTCCGGCGCCTAAACTCAATTTATCAGTGAGTTGATAAGCCGCAGAAAGACCAATATTGATGCTGGTAAGTGATGTTTCACCACCAAATTCACTCGCGACATAATGATCAGGGAATTCGACACTGGTACCAAAGTTAGAATACATGGCTAGACCCAAGGTTAAATCAGAGTCAGCAAGCGGATGAACATAATAAAAATTTGGAATGAATGCTGCATTGGCAATATCGTCAACATTCGCATCAACGGTATCACCAAGCATCGGCGTATAAGAGGCGTCAGTAAGACTCACATCAGTGACAACGCCAATGGCACCGACAGATAATGACGGTTGATCAAATAACGCCATTGCCGCGCTATTTTTAGCCATAACAGAAGCATTGTCAGCAATAATGCCATCACCTGCAAATGCACGGCCTAAACCCGTTGCAGATTGGGCATTGAGTTGGAAACCCGCAGCGTAAGTTTGGCCACTCACGCAGGCTAATAAGATTATTGGGTAAGCTCGACGTAGATGTTTCATTGGACTTCCTCGATTTCAATATTGGTATGATCATCAATTTCTATTGCGCTACCATCACTAAAGATCATGCTGCGAACGGCAATTTGCTGCGTTTCTGTCGCAGTGCGTACTTTACCGAGATCGGATGTACCGGGGGCGCCACTTTCATCCATTGGACCTTCGTAGGCGAACAGGTAAGTTCCATGTCCGCCTGTGGTCGCGCGGATCACGCCTCGAATGGTGCCGTTATCGCTGTGACCACCGCTGGTATCATCTCTGATGTCGTCTAATGCCAATGCTGTGATGAGTGGGTCGGTACCGGTTAATACATTGATAGGACTATTATTAGGCACCACGTAATCGGGCATATATTCGCCGACTTCACAGGTTTCACCACAAGTGCCAACGGCTTCAATAAGTAAGGTCGGTTGTTGGTTCGCGACTTGACGACGAATAAAATTAGCAGGGTCTGCACTATCAACACTGGTTTGCACACCCTGTTTGAAACTTGGCATAATCAGTGCGTAGATATCGTTCTCAAGTTGGGTGACAACATCTGCGTTGTGCGTCGATTCAGCGCTAAACGCACGCAGAGCTAAAATACATTCCTCATTGGTACTGTTGCTATCACATTGATCTGGAATCACTGTTTCAGCGATACCGCGTTGAGTATCCGGTGATTTTTTTACCGACTCTGCTGTTTCAGGTCCGAGTAAATCAGAGGTTAAAACTAAATTAACAAGACCTTGACCCGGTACGGCGAAATTAACCGTTTTGTATGATAAATCCATGCTTCTTGGCTCATCTTCTGGCTCTTGCGACATTTCACTGACCATCACAGAAACAATGCCACCGAGTGAGTGGCCAATAAGATGGGTATCATCTTGATCAGCCCAAGGAGCGTCGATTAAAGCATTACGTAAACTCAGGTTGTCAGATACCGCTTGATTTAAGTTGCCTCGGAGGGTTAAAGGAGAGCTGATATTAATGAAGTCTCCTTTATTTATTTCAGCCCCAATTTCATTGCCCTCTCTGTCGAGCATAATGCGCTCGCCATGGTAAGGCATGTCAATGGCAACAACGATATAACCCTCATCGGTATAATCTTGAGCCATTAATGATGCCGTGCCTTTATTTGCGGTTACCCCGTGAATAAATTGCACCACAGGTAATGTAGCTCTGCCATTAATTGCCCAGTCTTTTGGTGTATAAACATCCGCAGTAATGGTTAATGGTGTCGACGCCGGTAGACTTTTATGGCGAGTTAAATGCCCATCGGGGTCATTCACTGGTCTCATCCAACGGTAAAGTTCAGGGCATGAAGCGATTGGATCAAATTCATCGACTAGGCAGCTATCTTTATCTTCTTTGGTGAAGGGTAAATAGAAAGGTAAGGTTAAATCTGCAGTATAAGTATCATAGGCTTTTCGCCCTCCAACCTGATTGTCTACCAGCGCCCCTAAGGAGGCCGTGGCATTATTTTCAATGATACTA
>NZ_JASJHF010000204.1:0-12057 GCF_033791185.1 Moritella sp.
TACTGACAAAACGTAATACACCGCAACTTATTTTATTGCTCAAGTTAGTTAAATTTTTTACCGAATGGAGTATGTTAGAAGTTTACCTCGTCAGTTTTTTAATCGCGGTATTTAAACTGTCTGACATTGCCGACATCCAATTACAATTTGGCTTACTCAGTTTTATTTCTCTGATGTTTATTTCAAGCCTTATCATGTATAGGTTGAATCTTGAAATTTTCTGGCAAAAAATGGACGAAAATGCAAACAGCTAAAGAAAATCAAATCGCTAAATGTCACGAATGTAGTCAATTGATCAGTGTTGAACAGGATGTGAAACGCCAGCGTTGTCCTCGTTGTTTTGCTCGGGTTCATTTTCGCATACCCCGTAGTATCCAAAAAACATGGGCCTATTTAATCTCCGCAGCAATCATGATGATACCGGCAAATTTTTTGCCTATAAGCACGTTAACAAGTACCGGTCAGATTACTCCAGATACCATCATGTCTGGAACCATCGCCTTAGCAAAAAGTGATAACTTAGGCATTGCCATCATCATTTTCATCGCTTCGATTCTAGTACCCTTATTTAAAATTATTGGCTTAATGCTCATTTTGTTATCTGTTCAAAACAAAATTTTTATTACCGCAAAGCGAAAATTATTATTATTTAATGCAATTCATTGGATCGGTAAATGGTCCATTATGGATTTGTTTGTTATATCGATTATGGTCGCGGTGATCAACCGAGGTAATTTACTCTCAGTTGATCCCGGATATGGAGCGACTTGCTTTGGTTTGGTTGTTGTATTAACAATCTTAGCCGCAGAAAGTTTTGATACACGTTTAATTTGGGATTTAAACCATAACAATGAAAGAAAATAACGAACCACAAATGCCCGAGAATTGTGATGCACCTAAGCCTGTATTACACAAACCGAATGTGATGTCGCCTATTTGGCTGCTGCCAATTGTCGCCGTTGTACTTGGGATATACCTCATGTATCAAAGCATTGCTCAAGCCGGCATTGAAATACGCATTCATTTTGACAATGCAAATGGCATAGTGGCAGGTAAGACCTTGGTCAAATACCAAGGTTTGAATATCGGTAAGATCAAAAAAATTGCGCTAGATGACGATCTCAACGGTATTTATGTTACCGCCGAAATTGACAAAAAAGCGATACAAGTATTGCGCAGTAATACACAGTTCTGGTTAGTTGCACCAAAAGCGTCAATTGCTGGGATTTCGGGCCTAGATGCACTTGTGACTGGTAATTACATCGACCTATCTCCCGGTGACGGTGGTTACAGTGTCGAATTTAATGCGGTACAAACTGCACCGAATAATCTACCTGATGATCAAGGCTTAATTGTACGTTTAACCGCCGATAAACTCGCTTCCATTCGTCCAGGAGCAGAGATTTTTTATAAAAAAATCCCCGTTGGACAAGTGCACAGCTTTAAACTGGATAAACAGACCGATGATATCTTAATTGAAGCGGTGATTAATAAGCAATATAGCTATCTGGTAAAAGACAACTCACGTTTTTGGAATGCCAGCGGTATTAATGCCGAGTTTGGTTTTGACGGAGTTAAAATTGAGACTGAAAGCCTAACGGCAATTATCAGTGGTGCACTGGCATTTGATTCTCCAGCCGATGGTAAAGAGGTTAAAAACAATCAAGCATATACTTTATATAACAGTATTAGTGATGCTGAACGGGCTGTCCAAATTGAATTTAACTTGGCCAATAGCCATGAAATTAAAATAGGTAACAATATCTACTTGAACGGCCAACAAGTTGGTGAAGTAACGCAAGTTATAACCCAATCAATT
This sequence comes from Moritella sp., assembly GCF_033791185.1. Classification (GTDB taxonomy): domain Bacteria; phylum Pseudomonadota; class Gammaproteobacteria; order Enterobacterales; family Moritellaceae; genus Moritella. The sequence continues at coordinate 1,820 of NZ_JASJHF010000204.1, forward strand.
GATGCCGCGACTCAGCAAGTAACGCCAACAGCGGTGGCCATTGCTGACGTAGATCCTGCCATTGTTGACTTGTTACGTGAAAACACCCAATTTTGGGTTGAAAAAGCCAATTTTTCTCTTTCTGAAAGCAAGAATGTAGCTAACCTTGTTACAGGTAACTATATACTGTTTACACCAGGACAAGGTGAGTTACAAACTACCTTTGATCTGGTTTCAAATGTTGATGACCTTATTCCCAATAAACAAATCTCTATTGCTGCCAACGATGCGAATGGCTTAGCGGTTGGAAATAAGATCTATTACAAAAATTACCCTGTGGGTCATATTAGTCGAGTGACGTTTAATACCAAAACCAACTTGATTGATTTAAAGGTCAATATCTACCAAGACTATGCCCATTTACTGCGTCGCACAACACGTTTTATAAATATTAGTGGTGTTTCAGTTGATGCTAACATCTCGGGAATTAACGTTAAATCGTCACCGATTTCAGCACTGGTCAGCGGCGGAATTGAACTGATTAATGACCCATCATTTAAGGCCAAAAGTAAAACTCAACAGTACCGCCTGTACCCTTCTTTAGCCTTGGCTAAATTAGGCAGTGATGCCTTTAAGTCGGATAAGACCATCACCTTATTGACTAAACCAAATCATGTCATCTCTAACGGCGCGCCAGTCTATTATCGCAAGTTAGTCGTGGGTTCTGTTGCTAATTTTCGCTTAGCGCCAGACAATGAACATATCATTGTCACGCTCGATATCTTCAGCCAATACGCACACTTGATTAATAAAAACAGTGTTTTTTGGGACGTGTCTGGAATAGATATATCAGGCAGTTTAAGTAATTTAAAAGTGCAAACCGAGTCTTTATTAACTGTCGTTGCGGGGGGCATTAATTTTGATAACATTAAACCGGTAAACGACAATAAAGTCAGTCTGGCTAAGTCAAAAACCAGCCATTACAAACTGTTTCGCAGTTTTGCTGCCGCAACGGATGACCGCCCAACAATTGCGTTAACCTTTCTTTCTGGTGCCGATATTAATGTCGGCACTGAAATTAAGCACAAAGGTATAAAAGTAGGTGAAATAAGTGCGATTAAACTCAAAGTAGATCAAGGTTTTATCGAAGCGACCGCCAAACTTGAAACCGACTATGCGCAATACTTTATCAGACAAGGTAGTCAGTACTGGTTAGAGCGTGTTGAAGTCGGTTTGGACGGTATTAAGAACGCCAACACCCTACTTTCCGGTGCTTATATCAATGTAACTAAAGGTACTGGTAATAAGGTCAAACGATTTAAAGTGCTTAATGCTGCGCCAAAGATTGCTGCTGATGATGTAGGTTTATCAGTTACTGTCATAAGCGAAAGATTAATGGGTTTAACAGCGGGTACAGCGGTATATTTCCGCCAGATAGAAGTTGGCTCTATTACACACTCAGAACTATCAGAGCAAAGTGATAAAGTATTAATTAGCCTCAACATCCAACCGAAGTATCAACATCTCGTCCATAATGACAGCCAGTTCTGGGCGGTATCCGGGTTCAATGTGGATATAGGCCTGACTGGCGCAACCCTTAAAGCGGAATCATTAAAAACGATTTTAGCTGGTGGTATTGCGTTTGCGACACCAAATTCAAGTAACAACAGTCAATTAGCTGCGCCGTTCTCTCAATTCAATTTAGCCCAAGAAGTTAACCCCGATTGGCTTAAATGGAATACCAAGATCGATAAACCAGCTAAGTAACGGTCCTATACCCAGCTACTACAGCAATCTCAACCTTGTAGTAGCTGGGGTATATGATAAAATGCCCCCTTATTTTTCAATTGAGCCTGTAAAGTGCATTCCAATATAAAACTGCCTGAAGATTACCTCACCTTAATGGGTAACATTATTCCCGATCATCTCTCTATGGATGACTTTATTGCTTGTTGCCAAACACCATTGAAAACCAGTGTTCGAGTCAATACGCTTAAAATTTCTGTTGAAGAATTTAAACAATTAGCAAAAACAAAACAGTGGTTATTAACCCCTATCCCATGGTGTGAAGAAGGTTTTTGGTTAGAGCAAGAAAATACCGATACCAAACTGGGTAATAGCTGGGAGCATATAGCGGGCCTGTTTTATATCCAAGAAGCGAGCTCAATGCTACCTGTTACAGCCTTGTTCAAAGAGCAAGTATCAGGCGCAGTGGCACAATATGATACGATACTTGATTGCGCATCAGCGCCAGGTTCAAAAACAAGTCAAATAGCCGCATTATGTAACAATAATAATTTCATCGTTGCTAACGAATTATCCTCAAGCCGTTTAAAGGTACTGAGTGCCAATATTCAACGCTGTGGTATTAAAAATATTGCGCTTAGCCACTATGATGCGAATGTATTTGGTACTTGGTTACCAGAAATGTTTGATGCTGTATTACTTGATGCACCTTGTTCTGGTGAAGGCGCGATCCGTAAAGACGACAAGGCAATGCTTAACTGGTCGTTAAAAAGCATTAATGATATTGCTGATATTCAAAAAGAATTAATTGAAAGCGCATTTAAAGCCTTAAAACCGGGTGGCACGTTAATCTATTCGACTTGTACATTAAACAGCACTGAAAACCAAGCCGTTTGTCAGCATTTACTCGACCTTTATCCAGACCATGCAGAAGTTATTCCGCTTAACGACTTATTTCCAACGGCGAATGATTGTCTAACCGCTGAGGGGTTCTTACACGTATGGCCGCAGATTTACGACAGCGAAGGTTTCTTTGTTGCTAAGTTCACTAAAAAAGAATCGCAGGGTCTACGCCCAATTAAAAAGAAAAAACGCTTAGTATTCCCATTTAGCCCTGTTAGTCGTATCGAAAATGATGCCATTCGTGATTATTTCCGTGAAGCGTTTAATTTCGAATTTGAAAGTGGTGTTTTCTATCATCGAGATAGTGAAATCTGGCTATTCCCAAAAGAGTTCCCTGCTTTCATTGGTAAATTCAAGTTTGATCGTATCGGAATTAAAATAGCGGAACAGTTTAAAAAAGGTTTCCGTGCACAACATGAATGGGCGCGCACCTTTGGCCATCATTGTACTAAAAACACCGTTTCACTTGATATTGAACAAGCTAAACAATACATAATGGGCCGAGATATTAACTTCTCTGATATTGAAATTGATAATTTAGATGCGCTACAAGGCGAGTTAGTGGTATTACTCGAAGGTAGCGTGCTTGGTTTAGGTAAACGTGTAAATCAACGTTTAAAAAATAATTATCCGCGGGATCTCGTTCGTGATAACAACTTATTCAACGAATAGTTTTATCATTAATTTTACGATATAGCGCACACTATTTTAATGTTAATTGGATATGCGTAAATAATTTACTATATTTAAATATACGATAATACCAATTTCCCTAAGCTCATTACATGGATTTGTACTGGGCTTTTTTTTATTTATTTTAAAAACAACTAAACTTAAAAATACGTTTCTAAATATTCCCGCTAAAATGGCTATTCTTTGCTCCTAAGTACTAGGTAAATAAGCTAAAAAATCACATTATACTCCGCAGCATTAAGAACTATGATAAAATCGCTGATAATATTGATTTATACAAACTTGAGTAAAATATATGACCTTCGACCTTACAAATATCTCAGAACTACCTACAGGCCCTGATGCCGCGCATATTGCCTTGTTCGCTCTTACCCTAATCCTGCTATTAATTACCCTCGTTAGGGGTGGTAAAAAAACAATTGAAATAGAAAAAATTGTTGAAAAAGAAGTAGAAGTTAAAGTGGAAGTTGAAGTTGAAAAAATTGTAGAGGTGATCAAACACGTAGACGTTGAGAAAATCGTTGAAGTTGAAAAGATTGTCGAAATCAAAGCACCGTTACAAGAAGCAAGTCCTGCAGCCGCTTGCCAGCTTTTATCACTACTCCAACATGAAGCACGTTTCGTCGACTTTATCCAGGAAGATTTAACGGGTGCAACGGATGAACAAATCGGTGCAGCAGCTCGCATTATTCATACCGGCAGCAAAAAAGTAATCAATGAATACTTTAGCTTTACACCAATTCGCACTGAAGAAGAAGAAAGTCAAGTAACCGTTACAGAAGGCTTTAACCCATCGGAAATTAAGTTGATTGGTAACGTACTTGGCTCTGCTCCTTATCGTGGTATCTTAGTCCACGCAGGCTGGAAAATTAATAGTGTTAACCTACCTAAACTAGCACAAGGCCATAACACTAATATCGTTGCTGCTGCAGAGGTGGAATTATGAGCGACATAACTATGACCGAAATAGCGGCAAAATACAGTATTGGTATCGATTTAGGTACTACACACTGTGTATTATCATATATCGACTTAGAGCAAGACAGTGATCAAGCCGTTAAACAATTGTTTGCGATCCCGCAACTATCGGCTCCGGGTTCTCTCACTGAAAAATACCAGCTACCTTCTTTTGCCTATCAAGCGCATGCCGATGAGATCAGCCAAGATCAAACCCCATTACCTTGGAACAGTGACAATACAGTACTTGTCGGTGATGTAGCACGTCAGCTGGGTCTTAAAACACCGATTCGTTTAGTTTCGAGTGCGAAAAGCTGGTTAAGCCATGCAACAGTAAGTCCACATGATGCGATATTACCCTTCTCAAGCCCTGATGAAGTAGAAAAAATATCGCCAGTAACAGCAACGAGTCAGTACTTAAGCCACTTAGCTGAAGCTTGGAATAATGCACACCCTGATTCACCTATTGCAGACCAAGATGTAACAATCACTATTCCGGCCTCGTTTGATCCAGCAGCACGTAACCTAACGGCTCAAGCGGCACAAGATTTAAACCTTAAACATTTAAATTTACTGGAAGAGCCACAAGCGGCAGTTTATAGCTGGTTAGAAGCATGCGGTGATAAATGGCGCGACCAAGTAAACGTTGGTGATACCATCTTAGTGGTTGATATCGGTGGTGGTACAACCGATTTATCATTAATTTCTGTCGAAGAGTCTGAAGGTAACTTAACCTTATCACGCGTTGCAGTTGGTGAGCATATTTTACTCGGCGGTGACAATATGGATCTTGCCCTAGCCTATCGTCTAAAAATGAAATTAATGCAAGAAGGTAAACAATTACAACCTTGGCAAATCCAAGCTATTACTCATGCTTGCCGTGATGCAAAAGAACAACTGCTATCAGACGGTGACGTTGATGCAATGCCTATTGTGATACCAAGCCGTGGCTCGAAGTTAATTGCAGGCACCATGCAAACAGAGCTAACACGTGATGAAGTTAAGCAAACTATTTTGGATGGTTTCTTCCCTGCAACAGCAGTAACAGAAATGCCACAACAAAATACCCGAACTGCTTTAACGCAGATTGGTTTACCTTATGCACAAGATGCCGCTATCACTAAGCACATAGCCCACTTCTTGAATAAACAACATGACGCTTTAGAGTCAGATGCTGGTGACTTCATTAAACCAACGGCGGTATTGTTCAATGGTGGTGTATTTAAGTCTGCAGCAATCAGCTCTAAATTAATCGGTATTATCAATGACTGGTTAATTGATGCTGATGTTGAAGAAGAAGCAAAACTATTAACCGGTATTGACCTTGACCTTGCTGTCGCCAATGGTGCGTGTTACCACGGTTATGCGAAACAAGGTAAAGGCGTTCGTATTAAAGGCGGATTAGCTAGCTCATATTATGTGGGTGTTGAAAGTTCAATGCCAGCAATACCCGGATTTGAAGCGCCACTTGAAGCGGTTTGCATCGTCCCATTTGGTCTTGAAGAAGGCTCTAACGTTAAGGTAACCACACACCAATTTGGTTTAGTTGTCGGCCAGCCGGTTAAATTCAAGTTCTTCGGTTCTACAGTACGTCGTGAGGACGTTGTCGGCACCCACCTTGATTTCTGGCAACCAGATGATCTTGAGCAACTACCTGACATCGAAGTGACGCTAGACTCAGTTAATCGCAATAGCGGTGATGTTGTGCCAGTATCATTGTCAGTGACAGTAACAGAAGTGGGAACACTGAAAGTTGAAGCTATCGCAAATGATAGTGATGAAACGTGGGAAATTGAGCTAACTGTGCGTCAATAAAAGTACGTAAGTAAACATGTTTTAGCATCATCAGCACACGGTCGTTATATCGATAAATGTGTACTTAACTCAGGGCTCGCTGCCCTGAGTTTTATTATATGGAGTTTTTAATGCCCTCACCTGTTTCTAAAACAGCGCAATATGTAATTGGCATCGATCTTGGCACTACCCACAGTGTTCTTTCTTATAAAAATATCGATGATTATCAAGCCAGTGCGTCTGTATTCCTCGTTGACCAATTGGTTGGTCCTGGCGAAGTAGCAAGAAAACCACTATTGCCGTCATTCCGCTATCACTTTAATGATCATGAAATTGCCCCAACGGATTGTGTATTACCTTGGAAAACAACACCATTCAGCGGTGAAATAGCCAATGTTATTGTTGGTCAATGGGCTCGAGATTTAGGCACTAAAACCAAAGGTCGGTTAGTCTCAAGTGCCAAAAGCTGGTTATCTCATCCAAGTATCGATGCTCAAGCTGCGATATTACCTTGGGCGGTTGAAGATAACATTGAAAAAGTATCACCAGTGATCGCTAGTGCCAGCTACCTTGCCCATTTTCAAGCATCTTGGAATTATCACAATCCAGAGCACCTACTTGCCGATCAAAACATTACTATCACAGTACCAGCCTCTTTTAACGACACAGCTCGCGCCTTAACGCTAGCTGCAGCGGATTTAGCAGGTTTAACTAATGTAACATTATTAGAAGAACCACAAGCGGTTTGTTACGACTGGTATCACCGTAATAAACAAGCCAAAACAGATTTAATCGAACAAGATAAAACCATGCTTGTTTGTGATATTGGCGGTGGCACAACGGATTTAAGTTTGATCGAAATGTCATTAGAACATGGTGAATTAAATTTAAACCGTGTTGCTGTTGGTGATCATTTAATGCTCGGGGGTGATAACATCGATTTGGCGTTAGCCCATGTGGTCGAATCGAGAATATCACCTGATCAGCGTTTGCAATCGGCTGCGTTAGGCCAGCTGATCCAGCAGACACGCCAAGCCAAAGAACTATTTTTATCAGAACAGCCACCAAGCACCACATCAATTACATTACTTGGTCGTGGTTCAAAACTAATCGCCCAGTCTAAAAAGTGTGAACTGACTAAAAACGAAGTCATCGATATGGTGTTTAATGGTTTTTTACCAAACAGCAGCTTTAACCAATTACCAACCCACAGAAAAAATGCGGTTGTTGAATTTGGTTTACCTTACACTTCTGACCCTGCGATTTCAAAGCACATTGCTGAATTCATTCATACTTATTACGATGTGGACGCAGCAGAAGATTACGATCCAGTTGTAGTCCCTGCAGCAATTCTCGTTAATGGTGGTATTTTTAATAGCCAGCAAGTCAAACTGCAAATCGAAAAAGTACTATCCGGTTGGAAGCAACAAAAAGTGCAGATGTTGCACAATGGTAATCCTGATCTGTCCGTTGCTTATGGTGCGGTTGAATTTGGCTTTGCTAAGCTGGGTAAGCAAAAACAAATTGGCGGAGGCAGCCCACGTAATTACTTCATTGAAATAACCGATCGTTCAGGGAAATCACAATCTATTTGTCTGTTACCTAAGGGCACAGAAGAAGAACAAGTTATCAATCTAGATAGCCGTTTATTCTCGTTAACTATCGGTGAGCCAATTCGTTTTAATCTTGCTACCACCAGTCATGAAAGTAATTTCAAACCTGGTGAGATTATTGAAACAGAATTCGAGGCTGAACTTAAAGGCAAAACCCCCTTACCACCTTTTGTCGTTACGATCCCTGAGCATAAAGATCACAAACGCTTTGAGTCTGTTTACCTGTCATGCAAACTTAGCAGTATCGGTACTTTACAACTTGAGTGCGTAAGTGAAACCAACACCAAACAGCGCTGGGCTTTAGAGTTTTCTGTGCGCCCTAGTTTAGCAACGAAGACATCGAATGGTGATAGTAAAAATATCAATGACATTAAGCAGCGCCATCCTAAGTTACCCGAAGCAATCAAATTAATTGAAGCTGTGTATGGGGCGAGCAGTAAAAAGAGTGATCCGAAGTTAGTTAAATCATTACGTAATGATCTTGATAAACGTCTGGGTAAACGTGATACCTGGGATACCGATCTATTACGAGAATTAGCAGCACCTTGCTTACAGTTTGCTAAAAACCGTCGACGTACAGAACAACACGAACGTAATTGGCTAAAGTTAACCAGCTTCCTGCTTCGTCCCGGCTTTGGTTATCCAGCGGATGATTGGCGTATTGAACAAATTTGGCCGCTATTCAAATCAGCGATCCAATACAATAAATCAACACAGTCATGGAGTGACTGGTGGAATTTATGGCGTCGTATCGCTGGTGGACTTAATGAACAACAACAAATTGAAATATATGACACCATTTCGGTGTACTTTGTTGAAGATAGCAATAAACACGCAAAGATTATCAATCAAGCTAAGCTGCGTAGCTATGACGACATCATTCGGCTAGCCGCATCGCTTGAACACATTCCTGTCGCGCTTAAAGTTGAATTTGGTGAATACTTATTGACTAAATTAAACAAACCACAAAACCAACAATTACATTGGTGGGCATTAGGCCGCATTGCGTCACGTGTTGCTTTTTATGGTAGTCAGCACAATGTGATCCCTCGCCACATCGCTGAAACGTGGTTAAACACTTTACTGGCCGCTAATTGGCAAAAAGAACCACACATTGCTTTCGCCGCCGTAATGATAGCTAGAAAAACCGGTGATAGAGAAATGGACATACAAGATAAGGTAAGAGATGCTGTTATTGAAAAATTAACACAAAATAAATTATCGGAATCTTGGTTAGCGTTAGTACAAGAGGTACAAACGTCTGATGAAACAGTAATGAAGCGGATCTTTGGGGACAGTTTACCGGCAGGTTTAACCTTACTGTCTTAATATAAATATGATGTTTAATAGGTGGTCTTTAGCGACCACCTATTATTTAGCATTAATAATTCATTTGATGCTTAAATTATTCTTCAATACCGTCTTTAATAAACCAAACATTAGTAAAGCCAAGTTTAGTAAAATGGTTCTTACGGAATTCTCTTACTGATTTAGTACCTTTAGATACATCTTCAACTTGTTTTTCCATAATCATGTATTGCGTTAGATCTATGCCTTCTTCTGCAGCAACAGCTTCATAAATATGGTGAAACTTTTGGTATGAGAATGTAATTTTCTTATTTTCTTTTTTATAAGTATAGCTAACTAGGTGGGCCAAAATGCCTCCGAATAATGATTAAATTCGATACTCCGCGAGGAAATATCGAGGTATTACAATTTATGTTTGGATAATACCATAATTTATTGGAGATGATAGTACTGCCAACTTCTGCTTTAAAGTTGGATTTACTACCACCGTCAACAGAAGTATTATTTCTTAGCGTTAAATAACGTGAAGTAGTTTTCAGTCGTTGTTTCAGCTAGCTCAGCAAACGTTACGCCACGCAGGTCGGCAACAAACTCAGCGACAGCACGAACATAAGCCGGTTGATTTTCTTTACCACGGTATGGCACAGGCGCTAAATAAGGTGAATCCGTTTCAACTAACAGTCTATTAGCTGGAATGGTTTTAACCACAGCTTGTAGATCTTTCGCTGATTTGAACGTCACAATACCTGAAATAGAAATATAAAAGCCCATTTCTAATACCGCGGCAGCCATTGCATCGGACTCAGTAAAACAGTGGATCACACCACCAATTTTATCTGCGCCCTCTTCTTTCAAAATACGTATAGTATCTTCAACTGCACCACGGGTATGAATAATAAGTGGCTTATTAAGTTCAATAGCAACTTGGATATGATTACGAAAAGACGCTTGCTGAATGTCTTTGTTTTCAGGTGAGTAGAAATAATCTAAACCGGTTTCACCAATCGCAACCACCTTTTCATGACGGGCTAGCAGCAATAACTCTGATTTTTCATATTCATCTTCGAGGTTAAGAGGATGAACGCCACATGAAGCATGAATATTATCAAAATCAGCGATAAGTTCGATCATTGTTTTAAAGCGCGGTAATGTTACTGACACACTTAATAAATGTGACACACCACGCTCTGTTGCTTTATTCACAACATCGGCAAGATCAGTATGAATGGTATCGTAATTTAAACC
>NZ_JASJHF010000205.1:0-35118 GCF_033791185.1 Moritella sp.
TTTGGTCATTATATCTCTGCAAGTGCTCACACAGATTGCTTGAATAAATTGTTAAAGAGCATACTGAGCGGCTGTTGCCGTGTCAGTGGGAGCGATTATAGAGAATTCGATCATATAGGCAAGCGTTATTAGAAAATAAGATGACAAACAACAAACACTGTACAGATTTAATACCAAATCGTTTTTTTTCGATCTCAATCGTATGTAAATACCGCTATATACTGGATCTCAGCATTATAAAAGTCATCACTTACAAGACTGGATAACTAGTAATGTTAATTTATCGCGATACAATAACCCTAACTAAGGAGATAAACCCATGACTGAACTTAAAAAACAGATTATCGCAGAGATGAAAGTTAAACCGAGTATTGATATCGCCGATGAGGTCCGTAGTCGCATTAACTTTATCAAGCAACAATTAACTAACTCAGGATTAAAAAGTTTAGTATTAGGTATAAGTGGTGGTGTTGATTCATCAACTTGTGGCCGACTTTGTCAATTAGCCATTGAAGAGCTAAATACAGAACAAGATAGTGAAGAGTTTAATTTCATCGCAGTACGTTTACCTTACTCTATACAGGCTGATGAAGATGATGCACAAAAAGCGCTTAGTTTTATTAATCCCAAAACATCAGTTACCGTAAATATCCAATCGGGTACAGACAGTATTCATAACGAAGTGCTTAAATCAGTTAAAGATGCAGATTTACCTGAAGCAACCGCCTTTAATCAAGACTTCAATAAGGGTAATGTAAAAGCAAGAATCCGCATGATTGCTCAATATGAAATAGCGGGCTTATATAGAGGGTTAGTTCCCGGCACAGATCATAGTGCAGAAAATATTTCCGGCTTCTTTACCAAACATGGTGATGGTGCTTGCGATCTAGCGCCTTTATTTGGATTGAATAAGCGCCAAGTTCGAGCATTAGCTGAATATTTAGGCGCAGCACAAGATGTTTACCTAAAAATACCAACAGCAGACCTAGAAGAAGATCGCCCACAACTAGAAGATGAAATAGCGCTTGGCGTAACTTACGATCAAATAGATGATTTCTTAGAAGGCAAAAATATTGATGCTAAAGCTGAAGCTAAGATCCTCGATACTTACAACAAAACGACGCATAAACGAAATCCGGTTCCAACGCCCACTTAATTGAATTGTTATTTATGAAATGAAAGAAGCAGAAATATAATATCTCTGCTTCTTATTATTTTCATTCAATACAAGCTAAATTTACTTGATTATCTTGATTGGTTTTGGCCAATTTTTGATATGGCGTTGCTTCACTCGTGTAATCACAAGTTCATCTGCCGCGACGTCTTTTGCGATAGTAGAACCAGCACCAACCGTGGCATTTTTGCCAATCGTCACAGGTGCAATTAACTGGCTATCTGAACCAATAAATACGCCGTCTTCAATAACCGTCTGGAATTTATTAACACCATCGTAATTGCAAGTAATCGTGCCAGCGCCGATATTCACTTTTTCGCCAATAACACTGTCACCTAAATATGCAAGATGCCCAGCTTTAGAACCTTTGCCTAATGTGGTTTTCTTCAACTCGACAAAGTTACCAACATGCGCGTCATCTTCTAATACTGTTCCAGGGCGTAAACGCGCAAATGGACCAGCACTACAATCAACACCAATAGTTGCTGATTCAATAATTGAATTAGGTTTAATCTCTGAATTAGCACCGATATGGCAATCTTTTAAAATACTGTTAGCGCCGACAGTTACACCACTACCGATTGTAACTTTACCTTCAATGATAACATTAATATCAAATGTAACGTCATTACCAACACTGACTTCACCGCGTAAATCGAAACGGCGAGGGTCAAGCATCGTCACACCTTGTTCCATCAACTTGTATGCTTGTAACTCTTGATATGCACGTTCAAGTTCTGCCAGTTGCATGCGATTATTTACACCTTCAACCTCTATGTTCGAAATCGGGTGAACGGCGTTAATGGTACGACCAGCTTTATGCGCGAGAGCGATAACATCTGTTAGGTAATATTCGGCTTGCGCATTATTGTTATCTAATAATGATAACCAATGTTGAAAATCGGCACCGTTTGCAACTAATATACCTGAGTTTACTTCGTCTATTTTAAGTTGTTCTGCTGACGCATCTTTCTGCTCAACAATACCCACTACGGTTTCACCATCGCGAACGATACGGCCATAACCCATCGGGTTATCTAATCTAACGGTAAGTAAACCTATTCCGCCTTCAGGTTGAGATTGGCATAAATGAGTCAGCGTTTGCTGGCTAATTAATGGTACATCACCATAAAGAACCAATACTTGCTCATCAGCTTTAAATTTAGCTGCAGCTTGCTGTACAGCATGGCCAGTACCTAACTGTTCCGCTTGTAGTACCCAATCTAATTTGTCATCTTTAATTCGCGACTTCAGTAATTCAGCACCATGACCATAGACTAAATGGATATCGTTAACATCTAATTGTTTTACGGTATCGATAACATGTTGAACCATTGGTTTTTTAGCGATAGGGTGAAGAACTTTAGGAAGATCTGAACGCATACGCGTTCCTTTACCAGCGGCAAGAATAACAACACTAATTGGCATAATGGGCTCTTATCAAAGATGATTAATTAAAAATAAGTCGAATAGTTAGATTATAGAGAATAATGAAGTTTAACAATATGAGTTGTGTAATAAAGATATAAAAAAAAGCGACCCTAGGGTCGCTTTATGACAACTGAACGTGTTGAATTAAAAATTCAAATTAGCTGAATTTTTGAACCAATTTAAGCACGCGAAGTTGAGCAATAGCATCAGCCAGCTGAACAGCTACTTGAATGTAATCTACATCTTGATTAGTTGCAGAATTATTAAGCAGTTCTTCAGCTTGTCTTTTGGCTTCTTGCGCTTTGGCTAAATCTAGATCTTCTGCACGAATTGCAGTATCAGCCAGAACGGTAACTTCACCTGGTTGTACTTCACAAGTACCACCAGATACGAAGATAACTTCTTCTTTACCGTATTGTTTAACCAAGCGCACCATGCCTGGTACTATACCAGTAAGTAGTGGCGTGTGACCGGCTAAAATACCGAACTCACCACCAGAACCGGTAACTTGAATGCTTTCAACGCGCCCAGAAAATAAAACTCCTTCTGCGCTTACTACATTCAAATCAAAAGTCATAGCCATAGTGCCCTCGCTTCGTTACATTTTCTTCGCAGCTTCAACAGCATCGTCGATTGAACCACAATACATGAACGCTTGCTCAGGAAGAGCATCATAATCACCGTCTAGTAGGCCTTTAAAGCCGCGTAGAGTTTCTTTTAATGATACTAGAACACCAGGGTCACCAGTAAATACTTCAGCAACATGGTATGGCTGAGTTAAGAAACGTTGGATCTTACGAGCACGAGATACGATTTGCTTATCTTCTTCAGATAGCTCATCCATACCTAGGATCGCAATAATGTCTTTTAACTCAGTATAACGTTGTAGTACACCTTGAACGCCACGAGCAATGTCGTAGTGTTCTTGACCAACAACTAGGGGATCTAACTGACGAGAAGTAGAGTCTAGTGGGTCAATCGCAGGGTACATACCCATTGCAGCAATATTACGGTTCAGTACAACTGTTGCATCTAAGTGAGCAAATGTTGTTGCTGGAGATGGATCCGTTAAATCATCCGCAGGTACGTATACCGCTTGGATAGATGTAATTGAACCATTCTTAGTAGAAGTAATACGCTCTTGGAGTACACCCATTTCTTCAGCTAGTGTAGGTTGGTAACCTACCGCTGATGGCATACGACCTAGCAGTGCAGATACTTCAGTTCCCGCAAGTGTATAACGATAGATATTATCGATGAATAGTAATACATCTTTACCTTCGTCACGGAAGCGTTCAGCCATCGATAAACCAGTCAAAGCAACACGTAAACGGTTACCTGGAGGCTCATTCATTTGGCCGTAAACCATGGCTACTTTATCAAGTACCCCAGCTTCTTCCATCTCGTAGTAGAAATCGTTACCTTCACGAGTACGTTCACCAACACCAGCAAATACAGATAAACCTGAGTGAGCTTTAGCGATGTTGTTGATCAATTCCATCATGTTTACGGTTTTACCAACACCGGCACCACCGAATAGACCGACTTTACCACCTTTAGCAAATGGACAAATCAAGTCGATAACTTTAACACCAGTTTCTAACAATTCGCTAGACAGTGACTGCTCTTCATAAGAAGGGGCTGCACGGTGAATTTCATAACGCACATCTGTAGGGATCGCGCCTTTACCGTCAATAGGGGTACCAAGTACGTTTACAATACGACCAAGGCATTCGTCACCAACAGGCACGCTAATTGCGCTACCAGTGTTAGTTACTTTAAGGCCTCGGCGTAAACCGTCACTTGAACCCATAACGATACAACGAACAACACCACCACCAATTTGTTGCTGAACTTCTAGCACCAAATCAGATAGGTTTGCGTCATCAAATGTCAGTGCATCGTACACTTGAGGTACGGATTGCTGTGGAAATTCAACGTCCACAACAGCACCGATGATCTGGACAATAATACCAGTACTCATTTTAAATCCTCTAAACTTTACAAGTTTGCCTAAACCGCTGAAGCACCAGCACAAATTTCAGAAATCTCTTGTGTAATTGCAGATTGACGGGCTTTGTTAAAAATTAACTGTAGCTCATCAATAATGTCACCAGCATTGTCAGTTGCATTTTTCATTGCAAGCATACGAGCTGCTTGTTCTGATGCAGCGTTTTCAACAACACCTTGATACACTTGAGATTCAATAAATCTAACTAATAAATTAGTTAGAAGCTCAGCAGGTTCACCTTCATATAGGTAATCCCAGCTATGCTTCGGTAATGCTTCATTTTCTTCCGATGCAGGCAACGGCAGTAGTTGATCGATAGTTGGTTCTTGCGTCATTGTATTAACAAATTTGTTATATACAACGAATAAGCGATCCAACTTACCGTTATCGTATGCTTCGAGCATAACTCGAACAGAACCAATCAAATCTTCTAGCGTAGGTTCTTCACCGAGGTTTGCTGCATTAGCAACCACGTTTCCACCTATGTTAGTGAAAAATGTACCCGCTTTAGCACCAATAAGGCCTAAATCGATTTCTACATTTTTCTCAGACCATCCCTTCATATCAGAGATAGTTTTTTTGAAAAGGTTAATGTTCAAGCCACCGCATAGACCACGGTCAGTTGAAATCACAATATAACCAACACGTTTCGCGTCACGTTCTTCTAGATACGGATGAGAGTACTCTAGTGAACCTTCAGCGAGATGACCGATCACTCTGCGCATTGTGTTAGCGTATGGGCGACTAGCTGCCATGCGATCTTGTGCTTTACGCATTTTACTCGCGGCAACCATCTCCATTGCGCTGGTGATCTTCTGAGTATTAGTAATACTCCCGATCTTGGTTTTAATTTCTTTAGCGCCGGCCATTTGCTTCTCCTATTAAGCTAGCTGTGGCAGCAAAGGCTGCCACCGCTCTTACCAGGTTTGTGTAGACTTAAAGCTTTCAAGTAAGCTTGATAGCTTAGCTTGAATATCTTTGTCGTACGCACCGGTGTCATTAATAGAAGCAAGTAAATCAGCGTGTTCCGCTTTAGCATAAGCCTGCAGAGACGCTTCAAAGTCAACAATTTTGCTTACTGCAACGTCTTCTAATGCACCAATTTCAGCTGCATATAAAGATAGCGCTTGTTCAGCTACGCTCATCGGCGCATATTGACCTTGCTTCATTAGCTCAGTAACTTTTGCACCATGATCAAGCTGCTTACGCGTTGCATCATCAAGGTCAGAAGAGAATTGAGCAAATGCTGCTAATTCACGATACTGTGCTAGTGCGGTACGAATACCACCAGATAGTTTCTTAACGATCTTCGTTTGTGCTGCACCACCAACACGTGACACAGAGATACCTGGATCAACAGCAGGACGAGTACCTGAGTTAAACAGCTCTGAAGTCAAGAAGATCTGACCATCGGTAATAGAAATTACGTTCGTTGGTACGAACGCAGATACATCACCACCTTGGGTTTCAATGATAGGTAATGCAGTTAAAGAACCTGTTTTACCTTTCACTTCACCTTTAGTGAATGCTTCTACGTATTCAGCGTTTACACGAGCAGCACGCTCTAGTAGACGTGAATGTAGATAGAAAACATCACCAGGGTATGCTTCACGGCCCGGCGGACGACGTAATAGCAATGAAATCTGACGGTAAGCAACTGCTTGCTTAGACAGATCATCATATACGATCAGTGCATCTTCACCACGGTCACGGAAGTATTCACCCATAGCACAACCAGAGTATGGTGCTAAATATTGTAGTGCCGCAGCTTCAGAAGCTGTTGCAACAACAAGAATAGTATTCTCCATTGCGCCATGTTCTTCAAGCTTGCGCACAACACTAGCTACGGTAGAAGCTTTCTGACCGATTGCTACGTATACACATTTAATGCCTGAGTCTTTTTGGTTGATGATAGCATCAAGTGCAATCGCACTTTTACCAACCTGACGGTCACCAATGATAAGCTCACGTTGACCACGACCGATTGGGATCATAGCGTCAATCGCTTTGATACCGATCTGGATAGGTTGATCAACAGATTTACGTTCCATTACACCCGGTGCAATTACTTCAACAGGAGAGAAACCATCGTTGTCGATAGGTCCTTTACCGTCGATAGGCTCACCAAGTGTGTTTACAACACGACCTAATAAGTTGCGACCTACTGGCACTTCAAAAATACGTCCAGTTGAACGTACTTTTTGACCTTCTGAAAGACCTAAGTAAGAACCCATCACTACCGCACCAACAGAGTCACGCTCTAGGTTAAGTGCAATACCAAAACGGTTACCAGGTAATTCAATCATTTCGCCTTGCATACAGTCTGCAAGGCCATGAATACGAATAATACCATCGCTTACTGAAACGATCGTACCTTCATTTCTTGCTTCACTAACAACGCTGAATTTTTCAATACGTTGTTTGATCAGATCACTGATTTCTGTAGAATTCAGTTGCATGCTATTCCCCAATTACGATTGTAGCGCTTCCGCAAGTTTATTTAACTTACCGCGTACAGAGCCATCAATAACTAAATCACCAGCCTGAATAATCAGACCACCAATTAAAGTGTTATCAACGTTGCAATTTAACTTAACTTTGCGTGCTAAACGTTTTTCCAACGCGATTATAATATTTGCTTCCTGCTCTGCCGTTAATGGCATTGCAGAACTAACATCGGCTTCAACAGATTGCTCATGTTCCGCTTTGTAAAGTGCAAATAAAGTAACAATGTTTGGTAATACGCTTAAACGAGCGTTCTCAGCCAATACTTTAATAAAGTTTTGGCCAGATTCGTTAAGTTGCTCATCAGCTACGTTGATAAAAATATCAGCAATAGCGTGTGCACTTACAGCACCATTTAATAATGCAGCAATGTCTTTATTTACCGCGACTTCCGCCGTAAACGCTAACATTTCTTGCCACTTATCAATAGCCTGTTCCTTAACGGCAAAATCAAATGCAGCTTTAGCATATGGACGAGCAATAGTAGTCAAATCAGACATAAGCCCCCCAGTTGTTAAAGTTCTGCAACGATTTTGTCTACGATGTCACTGTTTTCAGCTTCATCGATAGAACGTTCGATAATTTTTTCAGCACCGGCAATAGCTAAACCAGCTACTTGTTTGCGTAACTCTTCTTTTAGACGATTACGTTCAGCTTCAACTTCAGCATCTGCTTGAGCAAGAATTTTAGCTCGCTCAGCATGGGCTTCATCTTTGGCTTCATCGACAATTTGAGCTTTACGCTTGTTTGCTGCATCAATGATATCTGAAGCTTGCGCTTTAGCACCTTTTAAATGATCTGTTGCTTTAGCTTCCGCTAGCTTCAGATCATTAGCAGCTTTATCCGCACTTGCAAGACCTTCTGCGATTGTCTTTTGACGTTCTTCGATAGCCGCAATCAGTGGCGGCCATACATATTTCATACAAAATAGTACGAACAACGTGAAAGATATCGCTTGGCCTAAAAGAGTTGCGTTGATATTCACAACGAACCTCCTGGTTAGTAGTGGACCAAAAGCTGATTAAGCGATGAATGGGTTCGCGAATAATAGGAATAATGCGATACCAACTGCAATCATAGAGATCGCATCAAGAAGACCAGCAACAATGAACATTTTAGTTTGTAGTGCTGGTGCCATTTCTGGTTGACGAGCAGAAGACTCTAGGAATTTACCGCCTAAGATTGCGAAGCCAATTGCTGTACCGAATGCAGCAAAACCTAGTAAAATAGCAACAGCGAAAATAGTAGCTGATACAGTTTCCATTTTATTCTCCAATAAGATAAAAAATTTTAATTAAAATTTGTGTTTATAAATTAATGATCTTCACATGCACTGCTTAGGTAAACCATAGACAGCATCATGAAGATAAACCCTTGTAGAACGATTACCAAAATATGGAAAATCGCCCATGGCACACTTAGTCCCCACTGAAGGTACCAAGGCATAAGCGCGATCAAAATAAAGATCAGCTCACCTGCGTACATATTACCAAACAAACGCAACGCTAATGAGATAGGCTTCGCCAGTAAAGTAACCATTTCCAGTGCAAAGTTAAAAGGAATAAATACCCAATGGTTAAATGGATTCATAGTCAGTTCACGAGTGAACCCACCAAAACCTTTAACCTTGATGCTGAAACCAACAATTAGTGCAAAAATACTTAACGACATAGCGAAAGTAGTATTTAAGTCTGTTGTTGGAACAACTTTCATGTAGTCGATTCCAATTGCTTTTGCTGCTTCAGGAATAAAATCTACAGGAATCAAATCCATTGTATTCATCAGAATAACCATCATGAAGATAGTTAATGACAACGGAGCAATTAATGCATTACGACCATGAAAAGATTCTTTCACAATGTCGTTTACAAATTCGATGCACATTTCAACGAAACATTGAAATTTACCCGGTACGCCCGTTGTCGCTTTCTGACCAACTTTATAGAATGTCCCTAAGAATAAAATCCCTAAAGCGAGGGTTACGAAAAGTGTGTCTAGGTGCCAAGTCCAAAATCCTTCACCAACCGCTAAATTAGTTAAGTGATGTTGAATATATTGGGTCGACGTTAGTGCTTCACCTGTTGCAGACATTTTTCATCCCAGTTTTTTGTTCATAAAATAAGGAGCAAATAATTGTGACCCTATCGCTAATGAAAATGTGACGTAAAGAGGAAGATAATTCACCTTAACGAAACCTAATACAGCAATAAAGAACACAACTGTCAGTACCAATTTTAACGATTCACCTAATGCAAATGATGCTACAACATCTTTCATTTGTCTGGCGCCCATAAAACGAAAAGCCAAACGCGTAAAAATATAATTTGGTAGCACATAAATAATACCGCCAAAAATTGCAGAGCGAGCTGAAAGCTCACCATCAATCAGCAAAAAGGTTAATGCGCAAACGGCTACTAATAGCACCTGAAACACAATCAACTTAATAGCTTGATTGAACGCATTCATTGCTAATTTATTTGACACAATAAACCCCTAAAACAATCTTTTTGAAGCATTCAAAAAAAATATACAAAAACGCTTCTAAAAGCAGAATAAATTATACGTTGAAGTGGTGCTAATGCAACTGATTGCAAGCCGGATAAGGAAAGCTAAGTAGAATCTTCTGAAAAACGAGATGTGACAGGTGTTACCCACTAATGAGTATCACCTTTATAATATAAAATTCTAAATAATATCGATATTATGAAATAAAGTTATTTTAACTTTATAATGAACATAAGCCTTTGATATTTCAAATGAAGATAATTATAAATAAAAGCCTGCTTCACCATTATCAGTGTATTTTGTGACTCACTACAAGGTTTTAAAAAATATTAACTTATTTTAATCTTTATAACTTATTTTAATCTTTATAATTTAAAAAGGTCAACTTTCAACCTAAAATTGAAACTATATCATCCAATTCAGCGAGACTAGTGTAGTCAATCGTTAACTTCCCACGGCCATTTTCGCCTTGTTTGATGATAACTTTGGCCTTTAGTCGTTCTGATAAGCGATATTCTAGGTTAGCAACATCGGGGTCTTTTACCTTTGTAGGCACCAACTCAGCTTTCGGTTCAAGCAGTTTTTTTACCAATTTTTCGGTATCTCTCACTGTTAAACCACGTTGAGCAATATTCGTTGCAGCTTGCGATTGTAGTTCGCCCGTTAAGCCTAGTAAAGCACGTCCATGACCCATCTCAATATCGCCATGTTCGAGTAGTATTTTGACGTCATGATTGAGGCTATTTAAGCGTAATAAATTGGATACCGAAGCACGTGATTTCCCCACCGCATCAGCGACCTGTTGATGCGTTAGCGAAAACTCTTCGATTAGACGCTGAAATGCAATTGACTCTTCCATTGCATTTAAATCTTCACGTTGGATATTTTCAATTAACGCCATCGCCATCACCGCTTCATCAGCGACATTTTTGACGATACAAGGTACTTGGCTTAAACCGGCTAACTGTGCCGCTCGCCAGCGACGTTCACCAGCAATGATTTCAAATTGTTGTGCACTTAGCTCGCGAACCACTATCGGTTGGATAATACCTTGTGCGGTAATCGATGCAGCTAATTCATCTAATGCATCGGTAGCCATATCTTTACGTGGTTGATATTTACCTGGGTATAACCATTCAACCGGCAGCTTTTTCAGCTCATTCTCAACAATAACCGTTGGTTGTGGTATATCGTCAACACTTTGCTCTTTGGTTCTGGCAATAGCGCTTGTACTTAGCAGTGCATCCAGACCTTTACCTAAACCCCTTTTCTTCGTGTTCATGCTTGTTCCTTTGTCTGTTCGCTCTGTTCATCAGCCAACTCTTGACGACGAATAATTTCTCCCGCCAACGCCAAATAAGCTTTAGCACCGTTAGATGATTTATCATAATACATGGCAGGCGCACCAAAACTCGGTGCTTCAGCTAAACGCACATTACGCGGGATCACCGTGCGATACACTTTATCGCCGAAATGTTGTTTAAGTTGCTCTGACACATCTGAAGCTAATCGATTACGAGGGTCATACATCGTCCTTAGTATGCCTTCAATTTTTAGCTCGGGATTCACAGCGGCGGCTAATTTAGTAGTGGTATCCATTAATGC
This sequence comes from Moritella sp., assembly GCF_033791185.1. Lineage (GTDB taxonomy): Bacteria > Pseudomonadota > Gammaproteobacteria > Enterobacterales > Moritellaceae > Moritella. The sequence goes on from NZ_JASJHF010000205.1 coordinate 11,232, forward strand.
TGTAAGACCTTCAAGTGCGTAATATTCACATTGCATCGGTACGATAATAGAATCTGCAGCAGCCATGGCATTAATGGTCAATAGGTTTAATGACGGTGGGCAATCAATAAAAATATAATCATAATAATCTTTAACGTCAGCAAGTGAATTTTTTAAGCGTAATTCACGCGCAAAAAATCCCATCAATTTAATCTCAGCAGCGGTGACATCTTGGTTAGCCGCAATAAGATGATATTTTCCCGAGGTATCGGTAATCACAACTTCGCTTACCGGTTTCTCATCAACTAATAAATCATACGCCGAATAATCAACGCTATACTTATCGACGCCACTGCCCATGGTGGCGTTACCTTGTGGATCAAGATCAATGAGCAATACCTTACGTTTAGTCGCCGACATCGAGGCTGCTAAATTGACACAAGTAGTTGTTTTTCCTACGCCACCTTTTTGGTTAGCTATTGCTATGATTTTGCCCACAAATGTTCCCTATTATTTAATCTCTGACATGACTATTAGATGACGTTCGCCTTCTAACTCTGGCACTGTTAGTTTATGTGCAACTTCCAGTTTGAATTTGGTATTCAATGTTTTGATTTCACCCGTTGGTCTTACTCCTTTCAACGCATAAAACAATCCATCTTGTTTTGGTAGATGCTTACACCAATGTAACATATCTTCAAGTGAAGCAAACGCACGACTTAATACACCATCAAATTTAATTTTTGGCTGATATTCTTCAACGCGAGATTGAACAGGCGTTACGTTGGTTAATTTTAACTCGTGCACCGCTTGGGTGATAAAACGAATGCGTTTACCTAAGCTATCGAGTAAAACAAACTCTTTGTCTGGATTCATGATTGCAAGGGGTAAACCAGGTAAACCCGGACCAGTACCAACATCAATAAAACGCTCGCCTTCTAAATAAGGGCTTACCACAAGACTGTCCATAATATGTTTGACTAACATCTCATCAGGATCCCTTACTGACGTCAAATTATATGCCTTATTCCACTTATGTAGCAAATTCACTAATGCCACTAATTGCTGTTTTTGGGTATCAGTAACAACCAAAGATGTTTGGGCTAATAATGCTTCGAGGCGATTGATCATGGGTAGATTTACTCCGGTAAAACGTGATTATCTAAATTAATATTAATCGTAGAAAAAAGAAAAAGACAACCTACTAAGAAAGGTAAAGGTACCTTCGTTAAATAGTAGCATTGTAAATTAGGGAATGATGTCAAAAATGAGGTTATATAGCCACCGCTAAATGCGTTAACGGTGGCAGTAGTACTAATTATTTATTGGTTAAGTAGGTTCTGCTTTTTCAAATAAATAAGTAAAATTGAGATTGCAGCAGGTGTGATACCTGAAATGCGTGATGCCATACCAATTGTTTGCGGTTTAACTTCAATTAATTTAGCAACAACCTCATTAGAAAGACCTTTAATTGATGCGTAATCTAAATCAGTTGGCAGTAACGTATTTTCATGACGTAATTGCTTTTCAATCTCAGCTTTCTGACGGTTAATGTAACCTTCGTACTTAATGGTGATTTCAACTTGTTCCGCAGCAGATTCGTGTTCTAGCTTAGGGCCTAACTCTTCAATAGTCATTAAAGCGTCATAAGTTACTTCAGGACGACGAACAAGATCTTCTAGTGTGTGTTCACGTGAAAGTGGTTTCGCTAACAATGCATTGATCTTATCTGCAAAGTCTTTCGTTGGATTGATCCAGGTTGAACGTAAACGTTGCTGCTCAAGTTCAATCGCTTCCATTTTCTCGTTGAATATTGCCCAGCGATGATCATCAACTAAACCAAGCTCACGACCTTGTTCTGTCAGACGTGCATCAGCGTTGTCTTCACGTAACAATAGACGGTATTCAGCACGACTGGTAAACATACGGTACGGTTCTTTAGTACCTAGCGTCGAAAGATCGTCGACTAACACACCTAAATAAGCCTGATCACGACGCGGATGCCATGTATCTTCCTCACGCGCTGTACGCGCAGCATTAAGACCAGCAAGCAGACCTTGAGCTGCCGCTTCTTCATAACCCGTTGTACCGTTGATTTGACCCGCTAGGAACAGACCCTCGATAAATTTACTTTCTAACGTTAATTTAAGATCGCGGGGATCAAAGTAATCATATTCGATCGCATAACCAGGACGAGTAATATGAGCGTTCTCTAGACCGCGGATCGAACGCACAAGATCAACCTGTACATCGTAAGGCAAACTTGTTGAAATACCGTTAGGGTAAACTTCGTGTGTTGTTAAGCCTTCTGGCTCAATAAAAATTTGATGTGATTCTTTATCAGCAAAACGGGTGATCTTATCTTCGATCGATGGACAGTAACGTGGACCAATACCTTCGATCACACCGGTATACATCGGACTACGATCCATACCACTGCGGATCACATCATGAGTATTATTATTGGTATGAGTAATGTAACACGGTACTTGCTGCGGATGATCTTTACGATTACCAATGAAAGAGAATACCGGTGTAGGCGCATCGCCGTGTTGTTCTTCCATTACTGAAAAATCAATGGTGCGGCCATCAATACGTGGTGGTGTTCCGGTTTTTAAACGATCCGTACGAATTGGCAATTCACGTAGACGTGCCGCCAATGATACCGAAGCAGGATCACCTGCACGACCACCTGGATAATTTTGTAAACCAATGTGGATAAGTCCGTCAAGGAAAGTACCTACCGTTAATACCACTGATTTTGCTTTAAACTTTAAACCTGCTTGCGTGACCACACCAACAACGCGATCGTTTTCAATAATAAGATCGTCAACTGATTGTTGGAATATCGTTAGGTTTTGTTGATTTTCAAGTTTCTGACGTACTGCTGATTTATATAATAAACGATCAGCTTGTGCACGAGTTGCACGAACAGCAGGGCCTTTACTTGAATTTAATGTTCTAAATTGAATACCACCAAGGTCAGTTGCTTGACCCATGATGCCGCCAAGCGCGTCAATTTCTTTAACCAGATGGCCTTTACCAATACCACCGATAGCTGGATTGCATGACATATGCCCTAGCGTATCGATGTTATGGGTTAATAATAATGTATTTCGACCCATACGAGCAGCAGCAGCAGCAGCTTCAGTGCCTGCATGTCCGCCACCTACGACGATAACTTCAAATTGTTCATGGTATGCCATGTATCACCTCGGGTTTATTTGGCGGAAATATTCAGAGCGGCACAGTTTACGGTTTTCTCTAACAGATGCAAATGATCTTAATTATATTTTTATTTAGATCCAACTGTTGATCTTTAAGATCTTAAAAGAGATCTTATAAGATCTATTATTAGGATCGCCTTGATCTGTTGATAACTCGTTTTGATCTAGTAAGATCATGTATTTAGCATCGATCACTTGTTGTTAGTAAGGCTTGGGCTTGTTACGTATAAGCTGGGTGTAAATAGCATAGTTATTCACAGGGCTCTGGGAGCTATATTTATTCTACAAGGATAACTATAGGTTGATCACAAGAAAGATCTATAGTTATCCACAGAAAATAAAAATAAAAAAACAAGAACGTGGTTATATTATAGCCAGTTTTTAGCCCATTCAGGATACCAGATGTCGATCGCATCCTCAGGGATCGGCGTTTCTAATGTACATATTTCTAATGTGATCGCGACCTTTTCGCCATTTAATTGCGCTAATTGACGATCGATCATGTGCCCTGCATTACAGAATTGATCATAAGACTTTGAGCCAAGCGCTACGATACTATATCTAACATTACTTAAATCAGGGCGATCTTGTGCGAGTTGTTGTGCTAGTGGAGCTATATTATCGGGGTAGTCGCCAGCGCCATGGGTCGCCGTGCAGATGATCCATGGGTTATTTTTATTGATCGGTAAATTTTTAAGTTGAGGATCAAGGTGGATATTGACTTGAAAACCTTGATCAATAAGTTTCTCTGTTAAATGATCGGCTACATATTCAGCTGATCCCAATGTGGTGCCGACTATAATCTCAAATGTATACATGGTTTCCTCTTATTTTATGGTTAATTACATTATTTTTACGGTAATATACCGCCAATTATAATTATTCTATCTATTGCTTATTAAGGCTCACATGGCTTCAATTTTTAAACGTATATTTAATCTATTTTGTAATGCAGGTGTGGCTGAAACTACGACAAATATAACCCCGAAGCCTATTATTAATAAGCTGGCAACAGCCGTAGTTAGTATACCTGATGTCCGCGTAGCGGATGAGATAATTGATACCAGCTCATTATTTTATGATTTGCTGTTTAATAATATGGGGCAGGGAACAGAGGTAAGTGAAGGACTTAATCCGTTAGAAAAAAGTATTTTGCTTAAAGTAGAAGCCAATGTTAGCAGACCTGAAAATATTGCGTTAAATGTTGTTCGACTGCCTGCCATATTACATAAAGTATCTGCGTTGATTGACAGTGATCATTATACTGCAGAGCAACTCGCGGCTCTAATTACGCAGGATCCGGTGCTGGCAGCGGATGTGATTAAGTTGGTTAATTCGGCAGGCTATCAGTTAGGCTCTCAAGAAGTGACCTGTTTGCAAGAGGCGGCTGTACGTTTGGGCGGATTACAAATTAAATCGATGGTATTAACGGTTGTGATGAAAAATATTACCGAGATAAAGCCCATTTATTTTAAGTTGTTTGGCCAGCATTTGTGGCAGCACTCATTAACCACTGCCTTGTGGGCAAAAAAATTAGCAAAGAGTAAAGGAGAGGATCCTGACTTAGCTTATTTTTTAGGGTTAATCCATGATGTGGGTAAAATTGCGTTGTTTAAACTAATTGTGGATGAAATGAATATCAGTGACCCAGAATTTAGACCTAGCTCAAAAATTTTTCGTCAAATGATGACCAAACACTCATTACGGTTGTCTGCGTTAATCGCCCAATCTTGGTTGTTACCTGGACCTGTGGTAAAAGCCTTGTATGAACAGTCTGAAACAGTCTCTACACAGCATCTGAGTAGCCCAGGTAAGTTATTGGTAGAAGCCAACTTATACAGTGAAATATACCTATTACTGGCGCAAAACTACATTTCTCAACAGCAGGCGGCTGAGTTCTGTCGTGATAATCAGTTAGATATTAACGCGTGTATGGCGGGTGTTTAAATGGTCAATTATGACTACTTATTTGATCTGGATAGAGGACTGTGGTCGTGTTTATCCACACCCATTTAGATGTAATTAGAGTTATCATTTTAGCAGGTTAACTTGTGGGTAACTCTGTGGATGGGTTTGTAACAAAGATCTTGTTGAATGGTTGCTAAAGTGTTTTAAATGTGGCGATCATGATCTTGAACTGCAGTGTTTAATATCCCTTCTAAATAAAAGGACGATCCCGATTGGGATCGTCATTTTTATTTTCAGTGCATTACTTGCCGATACAGAACGAGGTAAAGATACGACCAAGAAGATCGTCTGAACTGAACTCTCCGGTAATTTCTGATAGTTGTTCTTGGGCTAAGCGTAACTCTTCTGCAAGCAGTTCTCCTGCCATATATACTTCCAGCTGCATCTTACCTATCTGTAAGTGCTCATCGGCCTTCTCAATTGCGTCTAAGTGACGACGACGCGCGATGAAGCCACCTTCAGTATTACTTTGATAACCCATACATTGTTTTAAATGATCTTTAAGTTCATCTAAACCAAGGTTCTCTTTTGCTGAAATTTTAAAGATCGAGTGACCTTGATCTTCAACCGCGGTAGGTGATTCACCAGTAAGATCCATTTTATTTCTGATCACGGTCAGTCCGATCGAGCTTGGTAGACGATCGATGAAGTCTGGCCAGATTTCAGCAGGATCCGTTGCCTCTGTTGTGGTGCCATCAACCATAAAGAGTACTTGATCCGCATTATTGATCTCTTCCCACGCGCGTTCGATACCAATTTGTTCAACACGATCTGGACTGTCACGTAAGCCTGCAGTATCAATAATATGCAGTGGCATACCATCAATGTGGATATGTTCGCGTAATACATCACGGGTGGTGCCAGCGATGTCGGTAACAATCGCCGATTCTTTACCCGCTAATGCATTGAGTAAACTTGATTTACCGGCGTTAGGACGGCCAGCAATTACAACCTTCATGCCTTCACGAATGATCGCCCCTTGTTTGGCTTCTTTTTGTACTGCGGTAAGATTATCCATGATGTTATATAGTGCTTGGGCAATTTTACCGTCGGCAAGAAAGTCGACTTCCTCTTCTGGAAAATCAATTGCCGCTTCCACGTAAATGCGTAAGTGAATTAAACTTTCGGTCAGGGTATTAATCTTTTTAGAGAATTCACCTTGCAGTGAGTTCATTGCGGATTTTACTGCGCGTTCTGAGGTCGCATCAATCAGATCGGCAATCGCTTCGGCTTGGGTTAAATCCATTTTATCATTAAGAAAGGCACGCTCTGAGAATTCACCCGGACGGGCCATTCTTATGCCATCTATTTTTAGAATGCGGCGCATCAACATGTCCATGATCACCGGACCACCATGGCCTTGTAACTCTAAAACATCTTCACCAGTAAATGAATTTGGTGCTTTGAACAAGATGGCAATACCTTGGTCAATTGTTTGTTGTTCTTCATCCAGGAAAGATAAGTAATCAGCTTTACGCACGGCTGGAATTTTATTTAAAACTGTTTGTGCGACTAACTCTGTTTTGGGCCCAGAGATACGAATAATACCAACACCACCTCGTCCTGGCGGTGTGGCTTGTGCAATGATAGTTTCATTAGTTAGCATGTGATGACCCGAAGATAGTAGATTTTTTAGATGAAAAAAGGCGGCACAAGGGCCGCCTTGATAAAGTTAGCAAGTTTATTTCTTGCTATGCAAACCTTGTTTTTCCAGCGCTCGGAAAATAATAGTTTGCTGAATAATTGTAACTACGTTACTCATTAACCAGTATAGAACCAGACCTGCAGGGAACCACAAGAAGAAGAAAGTAAACATAACAGGCATGAACTGCATGACTTTCTGCTGCATTGGATCTTGAACTTGTGTCGGCGACATTTTCTGAATCATGAACATAGTAACACCCATTAATAGCGGTAATACGTAGTACGGGTCTTGTGCTGATAGATCCTGAATCCACAATGCGAATGGAGCGTGACGTAATTCCACACTTTCCATTAATGCCCAGTATAGAGAGATAAAAATAGGCATTTGGATGATCATTGGGAAACAACCACCTAATGGATTTACTTTCTCTTCTTTATACAATGCCATCATTGATTGCGACATTTTCTGTTTGTCGTCGCCGCATTTTTCACGTAATGCGGTTAATTTAGGCTGTAGTAAGCGCATTTTGGCCATTGACGTGTATTGCGCTTTTGTTAGCGGATACATAGCACCACGCACGGTAAACGTGATCATGATTACCGCAATACCCCAGTTACCCACTAAACCGTGGAAGAACTGTAGTAATTTAAATAGCGGTTGAGCTATGAACCATAACCAGCTGTAATCCACTGTTAGATCAAGGCCTTCAACGAGTTGACCCATCTCATCTTGCAGTTTTGGACCAAGCCAAAGTTTTGCTGAGATAGTTTTTTCACTGTTTGCTGCAATTGCTTCAACCGGTTGTTTGAAACCGATAATCGCTTGACCTTGGCTAAACTCAGTACGACCAATGTTCAAACTATAGAAGTGATTTTGGCTATCGCCCGGGATCCAAGCTGTTACAAAGTAATGCTGTAACATGCCAATCCAACCAGCATCTGTTGTGCGACTTAGGTTGGCATCGCTGATATCACTGAACTTATATTTTTCATAACGCTTATCAGTCGTACCTAGTGCTGCACCGCGGTATGCTTTCATCATCATGCCGCTGCTTTCGTCAGTGCTAAGATCAATGTTTTGTTTTAATTGACCGTACATTTGCACCGAAATAGCATTCGCTGATTGGTTATTGACTTGATAGCTTACTTCAATATCATAACTGCCACGTGTGAGGGTAAATACTTTCGTAAATTCAACACCGTTTGTATCTGTATATGATAGTGGGATACTTAATGTATCACCTGAAATCGAGAAGTTTTGCGCTGTCGTGGTATATTGTGGACGACCGTCTGCGTTTGCATCTGGGCCATTCGCGCCAATAAGGCCACTTTGTGCAACGTAAACATTGGTTGCATCATTTTGTAATAACGTGAAACGCTCTTCTGCATCAAGTTCCGTCGCATGCTCAAGTAAATCAGCACGAACAATATCACCACCTAACGTATCGATAGTTAGTTCAAGTACATCAGAACTAATGGTAATTAAATTGTTTGATTGCTCAGAGATAGGTGCGTCAGTTGATGAGTCACTGCCTGCTGGTACATCGCCAGTTAAACCGTTGGTGATAGCTTGAATCGTTGTTGGTACTGCAACCGGGTTGTCTTTATTTTGCCACTCGGTGAATAGCAAAAAGCTGACAAACAATAATCCGATGACAAGTAAATTACGTTGGGATTCCATAATCTAATTAATCTCTTTGTTTGGGTTCAGGTACAGGATCGTAACCATGTTTATTACTAAAAGGATGACATATTAATAGACGTTTGGCTGTTAGCCAACAACCTTTTGTAAATCCGTGGAGTTTTATTGATTCTATCGCGTATTGAGAACACGTTGGAGTGAAGCGACAGCGAGGACCAATCATTGGACTAATGAATAATTGGTAACCTCGTATTAATTTGGTGCCTAACCATTGCAACGGCGACAAAGTTTGCGCCATAACTTCTCCAATAATGCATCGATTTCTGCATTTTCCAAGTTTGCAATACCAGATTTAGCGATAACCACGATATCAACATTCGGAAATTCATGATGGCGTGTCCGAAAACTTTCTCTAATTAGACGCTTAACTCGGTTACGGCCGACAGCAAGTTTAATTGCTTTTTTAGGTACAGCTAAACCAAGACGAGTGTGTCCAAGTGAGTTATTTTTGGCAAGTATAGTTATATGAGGTGAGGCTGATCGCACAGGGTCTGCGAATACGTTTTTGAAGTGTTCGGGAGTTAACAAACGTAACTCCCGAGGAAAGCTCTTATCTATCACGTCTGATAATTAAGCGCTTAAAGTCTTACGACCTTTTGCACGGCGACGTGCAAGAACCTTACGGCCACCTACAGTAGCTTTACGTGCGCGGAAACCGTGTGAACGTTTACGCTTAAGGTTACTTGGTTGAAAAGTACGTTTCATAGCTTTATCCGTTATAAATTAACTGTACAGTTATGTTGAGTCAGTCAAGAAATAATGACCGGTCGTCAACTTGACTAACACAAAAAGAGGCGGAATTTTAATCATTGTTGTAAAACAAGTCAATAATTAATCAATATTCGCCTCGTGAAAATAGCAATATCATACTTAAATTCGATATTCTCGGCCGATTATTATGCGATTGGATACATGACATAATGGGCTAAATTCCTATCAGTATAGATAAAAATTATAATTCGGTTTAATAATTGCTGTAATTCCAATCTGATCACAAGGGATCAAGCGGGGAATTATACAGGCTATTTACTAACTAACAAGTCAGCGCTGCTAATTTATCCACTTTATAGTGCCTGATTATTGATTTACTCGTTGTAAAAATGTACGAGTGCGGGGATCCTGTGGGTTATTAAAGATCATATCCGCGGATCCTTGTTCAATAATCTGGCCTTGATCCATAAAAATCACCCGGTCTGCGATTTCTTTTGCAAATTGCATTTCGTGCGTCACTATTAGCATGGTTTGTTTTTGTTTCGCTAATTGACGCATTAATCCAAGTACTTCACCGACCCATTCAGGGTCTAATGCTGATGTGGGCTCATCAAATAAAATAACTTTACTCTGTGCCGCCATCGCCCGCGCAATACCGATACGCTGTTGCTGTCCGCCTGAAAGGGCTGATGGATAGCTGCTTTGTTTATCCATTAGACCTATACTCTTAAGGATAGTAAGTGCTTCTTGTTTTGCAATCTCAGGCGTTTTACCTCTGACGGTAATTAAACCTTCGGTAATGTTCTCTAGCGCGGTCTTATTGGCAAATAGTGCGTAGTTTTGAAATACAAACGCGGTTTTTTTTCGTAATTCGGTTATTTGCTTTTGAGTTGCAGTATTGGCGTCGACAACCAAATCATCAATAGTAATACTCGCGCTTGTTGGCTGTTCGAGAAAGTTCAGGCAGCGCAGTAATGTCGATTTACCAGTCCCTGAAGGGCCGATAATAACGGTTGTTTGACCTTCTTTGATATCCAGGTCAATTTGGCGTAATACCACGTTATCACCAAAATGCTTACTTAAATTAGCTACTTTGATCATGTTAGTAGGCCTTATTCAGGTGGCGCTCTAAGTGCCCCTGTAATTGAGTGAAGAACAATACAACAGCCCAATAAATCAGCGCTACGGCAAGATAGCTCTCGAAAAAGTAAAAACTTGATGATGCTTCCATTTGGGTTTTTGCCATTATTTCAGTAACCCCTAAAGTAAATGCTAATGAGGTACTTTTGATCATATCGATAAAATAATTCATCAATGATGGCGTCGCAATACGTGCTGCTTGCGGTAACACGATACGACGCATGGCTTGGCTTGTCGTCATACCAATACTTAATGAGGCTTCCATCTGCGACTTATCAACTGCCATGATCGCTGCGCGGATACTTTCAGCTTTGTAAGCTGCAAAGTGTAGTGTTAAGCCAATCACGGATGCAGTAAAAGCATCCATGTTAATCAGTATAGGGAATACTCGAGGCAGCCCGTAATACAGTAAAAATAGTTGTACTAGGAGTGGGGTACCACGAAAAAAGGATATAAATAACATCGCAAACTGGTTAAGTACTGGCACCTTAAAGGTGCGCACTACCGCTAAGCCGATTGCTATTATTAGGGCAAAGAAGACACCAATCAGTGCCATCTGCATGGTTGTCCCCAGATACCTAAACAGTATTGGGAACAGATTCAGCATGTACTCAAAATTAAATTGCATTTATTTTACAGTGATATCCGTTGTGAACCATTTTTCTGAAATTGTTGCTAGGGTGCCATCTGCGCGCATGTTATCGAGTGTTGTATCTACTTTCAAACGTAGCGCATCTTGTTTTTCTGTTTTCAAAAATGGCATCGCATTTTCGATTGTTTCAAACGTTGGACCAGCTAGTTGCAATGGTAATGGTGATTTGTTAATTAACTCAAGTGATGATAAACGATCCATCACAAACGCATCGGTACGACCTAATGCTACATCACGTTCAATGCCGGTGTCGTAGGTTTTGATGGTGATACTGCTGTCGGTATCGTATTTGCGTAATAAATCAGCAAAATTAGAGCCTAAATTTACGCCAACGGTTTTATTCGCGAGATCGCTAATACCATTAATCTCTGTATTGCCTTTTTTCACCACAACTTGGGCGCCGTCATAAACGTATGTTTGGCTAAATGAATATTTTGCTGTACGTGCAGGCGTGACAGTTACTTGGTTGGCAATAGTATCAATACGACCTGTTTCTAACATTCCAAATAGACCTGAAAAATTTACGGTAATGAATTCTACTTTTGCATCATTACGTTTCGCGATCTCTTTCCATACATCAACTTCAAAGCCTTGTAGTTGATCATTTTTTGAAAAAGTGAACGGGAAGTAGTTGCCTGACATGCCAACTTTAATTGTTTCTTGAGCTTGTGCAACTGTTGCTAGTGTTGAGCTAACAAGTACTGCAGCGGCTAATAGTAGTTTTTTCATGGTCCATCCTGTTGACGCTAATTATATGTTGAATGCGTGCATGATATTCTAATGTAAAAAGAATTATAAATAGCGTTTAGTTATAAGTAATTGCTAAAAGATAGTGTGATTAATTATATTTACGGGTTTTATTGTACGTATTCTCACGTTATTGGTTTTTATTTTACTTTTGTGTGGATAACTGTTTATTCATGCTAGCGCTTATGCACAATTAGCAGTAAAATAACGCATTATTCTTTATTATTAATCTGGAGTGTGGAGAGTGTCAGTTTCTCTTTGGCAGCAATGCCTTTCGCGCTTACAAAATGAGCTTTCCGCGACTGAATTCAGTATGTGGTTACGCCCTCTGAAAGCCGAACTTACCGATAGTACTCTCACCTTGTATGCTCCGAACCGTTTTGTACTTGATTGGGTTCGTGATAAGTATCTCAATTCAATTACGGCGTTATTTGATGAATTTTGTGGTGCTGACGCGCCGATTTTGCGTTTTGATATTGGCGGTAAACCGACGACTGTTACGCAAATGACAACTAAAATTGATCGTGTGGTGACTGCAAAAGTAATTTCGATGCCGCAAATCGATCCGTGGGAATCAAGTTCGCCACAACAACCCGCGATTAATCACCGCAGCAATGTTAATTTGACGTACACGTTCGATAACTTTGTTGAAGGTAAATCAAACCAATTAGCACGTGCTGCTGCTCAGCAAGTGGCGAGTAATCCGGGTGGCGCTTATAATCCGCTATTTCTATATGGTGGAACTGGTTTAGGTAAAACGCATTTATTACACGCCGTAGGTAATGGCATTAAAGCGCAAAAAGCCAATGCCAAAGTTATTTACATGCATTCTGAGCGTTTTGTTCAGGATATGGTGAAAGCGCTGCAAAATAATGCTATTGAAGCATTCAAAAATTATTACCGTAGTGTTGATGCATTATTAATTGATGACATCCAATTCTTTGCTAAAAAAGAACGTTCACAAGAAGAGTTTTTCCATACCTTCAATGCATTGCTTGAGGGTAATCAGCAAATTATTCTGACTTCTGATCGTTATCCAAAAGAAATTGATGGTGTTGAAGACAGATTGAAATCCCGTTTTGGTTGGGGTTTAACAATTGCCATTGAACCGCCAGAGCTGGAAACGCGTGTGGCGATTTTAATGCGCAAAGCAGTAGAAAGTAATATTCACTTACCGGATGAAGTGGCGTTCTTTATTGCTAAACGTTTACGTTCAAATGTACGTGAGCTAGAAGGGGCATTGAATCGTGTGATCGCCAATGCTAACTTTACTGGACGTGCTATTAACATTGATTTTGTCCGCGAAGCATTACGTGACTTATTAGCGCTGCAAGAAAAGTTAGTCACCATTGATAACATTCAAAAAACAGTAGCCGAGTATTATAAAATTAAAGTGGCTGATTTGTTATCGAAGCGTCGTAGCCGTTCTGTTGCGCGACCGCGTCAAGTCGCGATGGCATTAGCCAAAGAATTAACCAACCACAGTTTACCGGAAATCGGTGATGCGTTTGGTGGTCGTGACCATACGACAGTACTCCATGCTTGTCGTAAGATCGTGCAGCTGAAAGAAGAAAGTCACGATATTAAAGAAGATTATTCGAATCTGATCAGAACATTATCGTCGTAAAGCGTCGAAAAAAGGTTATAGCAAATGCAGTTTACAATTAATCGCGAAGCGTTATTACGACCGTTACAATTAGTATCGGGTGCGTTGGGTAATCGCCCAACTTTGCCAATCTTAGGTAATGTGTTACTTGACGCCAAAGAAGGTAAGTTATCGTTAACCGGTACTGATCTGGAAGTCGAGTTAATTGGTCAAGTTAATCTTGAAGGGGACTACAGCGAAGGTCGTACTACGGTACCCGCGAAAAAATTTCTCGATATTTGTCGTGGTTTACCTGATGGCGCGCAAATTCAAGTCAGTTATGCCGCCGATCGCATTGTGGTTAAATCGGGACGTAGTCGTTTTTCGCTATCAACTTTACCGGCGACTGAGTTTCCAAATATTGAAGATTGGGATAATGATATCGAGTTTGACCTGCTGCAAGGTTCATTACGTCGTTTAATCGATAATACCCAGTTTTCGATGGCAAGCCAGGATGTACGTTATTATCTTAACGGTATGTTATTTGAAACTGAAGGAAATACATTACGTACCGTTGCCACCGACGGTCACCGTCTTGCGGTTGCCAGCTGTGAGCACGATGCAAACTTAGCGCAGCAACAAGTGATAGTGCCGCGTAAAGGTGTATTAGAACTAGTGCGCTTGTTAGATAGTGAAGAAGACATGGTTAAGATCCAGTTAGGCAGTAATAATATTCGCGCTATCACTAGCGGTTTTGTTTTTACCTGTAAATTGGTTGACGGTCGTTTTCCTGATTACCGTCGGGTATTACCAAAGAATGCCGATAAGATGTTAATATCAGGTCGAGATGAATTAAAACAAGCATTCTCACGAGCGGCTATTTTATCGAATGAAAAATTCCGTGGTGTACGCCTGAATATGAATCAAGGTCTACTTAAGATCACAGCAAATAACCCTGAGCAAGAAGAAGCCGAAGAGTTACTTGATGTTGAGTTTGGGCATGACGAGTTAGAGATCAGTTTTAACGTCAGTTATGTGCTGGATGTATTAAACACGCTAAAATGTGACAAAATTAAAGTGTCATTATTAGATGCTAATAGCAGTGCATTGATTGAAGACGAACAGTCTGATCAAGCATTGTATGTTGTTATGCCAATGCGGTTATAAGTTTAGATGGCACTGGTTAAGCTCAATCTCACTGATTTTCGAAATATTAAACAGGCATCCATACAACCGGGTGCCGGTGTGAATATTATTCTTGGTGAGAATGGCAGTGGTAAATCGAGTGTACTCGAAGCGATCCATTACTTAGGGTTAGGACGCTCTTTTCGTACCCACTTAACCAGTCGCGTTGTGCAACATGGTGAGAAGGATTTCACTTTATTCTCACAATGTCAGCAATTATTAAACGATGTACAGATCACTACTATCGGTTTAAAGAAATCAAAAAATAGTGATACTGAATTAAAAATTGCAGGGCTAAAAGCCGAACGATTGGCTGAGTTACCCGGTATATTACCGTTACAATTAATTCATCCAGAAAGTTTTACCTTACTTTCAAGTGGGCCTAAATTACGCCGACAATTTGTTGATTGGGGGGTGTTCCACGTGGAACCTGAATTTTTCGCGACGTGGGCAAAATTAACGCGATTATTAAAACAGCGTAATGCTATTCTAAAATCAGGCAAGCGTTATGCGGAATTAGCATATTGGGATAAGGAGTTTGCAGTCCAAGGGACTATTATTGCGCAGATGCGCAGTCGTTACCTTGAACAGCTTAATCCGATAATTAAATCTGCCTTGGCAGACTTCTTACCCGAATATGACTTTGATATTCGCTACCATCCTGGATGGGATAGTGATATTGAGTTAGCCGAATTGTTAAAACAAAATTTTATGCGCGATCAGCAGCTAGGTTATACTAGCCTTGGTCCGCAAAAAGCGGATATCCGAATTAGAGCGAACGGAGTACCGGCACACGATATTTTATCGAGAGGTCAATTGAAATTGGCCGTGTGCGCAATGCGATTAAGTCAGGGACTTTTTTTAAGTCAGCATAGCAACAAGCGATGCACTTTTTTAATCGATGACTTTTCTTCAGAGCTGGACGTCAGTAAACGGAAGTTGCTGGCGCAGTATTTGATTGAAAGTAAGGCTCAAGTATTTGTTACGGCTATTGAGAAAAGCCAAGTAGCAGCTCTCTTAACGGAAAGTTGTAAAATGTTCCACGTGGAACATGGCAAATTAACTGAATTTTAAATATAAAGGCGCGAGAGCTCACTATGTCTGAAAATAATTACGACTCTTCAAGTATTAAAGTACTGAAAGGCTTGGACGCGGTGCGTAAGCGCCCCGGTATGTATATTGGCGATACGGATGATGGTTCAGGTTTACACCATATGGTGTTTGAGGTTGTTGATAACTCTATCGATGAAGCTTTAGCTGGCCACTGTACTGATGTCGTTGTAAAGATACACGAAGATGGTTCTGTATCGGTAAGTGATGACGGTCGTGGTATTCCAGTTGATATTCATGAAGAAGAGGGTGTATCTGCTGCTGAAGTTATTTTAACTGTATTGCATGCCGGTGGTAAATTCGATGATAACTCGTATAAAGTATCAGGCGGACTACACGGTGTTGGTGTTTCTGTTGTAAATGCATTATCAGAAAAATTAGAACTGACAGTACAGCGTAGCGGTAAAATTCATCACCAAGTATACAAGCATGGTGTGCCACAGGCACCTATTGCTGTTATAGGTGATGTAGATACAACGGGTACTGAATTACGTTTTTGGCCAAGCCATGAAACGTTCACTAATACACTGTTTCATTATGACATCTTAGCTAAACGCTTACGTGAGTTATCTTTCTTAAACTCTGGCGTTTCAATTAGATTAATTGATGAGCGTGAAGATGGTAAGTCTGATCACTTTGTTTATGAAGGTGGCATTAAAGCATTTGTTGACTATTTGAATGTCAACAAAACCCTCATTAACAAAGATTCTTTCTATTTCTCTACAGAACGTGAAGACGGTATTACCGTTGAAGTGGCGATGCAATGGAATGATGGTTTCCAAGAAGGCGTATATTGCTTTACTAACAATATTCCACAAAAAGATGGTGGTACGCATTTAGCTGGTTTCCGTGGTGCATTAACACGTACACTAAACAACTACATGGAAAAAGAAGGCTTTCTGAAAAAGGCGAAAGCGACATCTGCATCGGGTGATGATGCTCGTGAAGGTTTGACTGCAGTTATTTCAGTGAAAGTACCTGATCCTAAGTTCTCTTCGCAAACTAAAGATAAACTAGTTTCTTCAGAAGTTAAATCTGCTGTAGAACAAGCTATGGGTGAGAAGTTAGCAGAATACTTACTCGAGAATCCAAAAGAAGCATCAACAGTAATAATGAAAATTATAGATGCATCACGCGCACGTGAAGCGGCACGTAAAGCGCGTGAAATGACACGTCGTAAAGGCGCGTTAGATTTAGCTGGTTTACCGGGTAAGTTAGCGGATTGCCAAGAAAAAGATCCGGCACTTTCTGAACTCTATATTGTGGAAGGTGACTCTGCTGGCGGTTCAGCTAAGCAGGGACGTAACCGTAAAAACCAAGCAATCCTACCGTTGAAAGGTAAGATCTTAAACGTAGAAAAAGCGCGTTTTGATAAAATGTTATCTTCACAAGAAGTTGCCACGCTTATTACAGCAATGGGTTGTGGTATCGGCCGTGATGAATACGATCCAGATAAAACACGTTATCATCAAATCATTATCATGACCGATGCCGACGTGGATGGTTCACACATCCGTACGTTATTATTGACCTTCTTCTTCCGTCAAATGCCGGAACTGATTGAACGTGGTTATATTTATATTGCTCAGCCACCGCTTTATAAAATGAAGAAAGGTAAACAAGAACGTTACATTAAAGATGATGCGGACTTAACCCAATACCTAACAACGATCGCGTTAGATGGTGCTGGTTTATTTGTTAACCCTGATGCGCCTGCAATTAAAGGTGCTGCGTTAGAAGAATTAGTCAATGGCTACCGTAAAATTGAAGCTTTAATGGCTAAATTAAACCGTAGCTTACCAAAAGTATTTACTAACGAAATGATTTATCAAGCGCCACTGACTGCTGAAATGCTTGCTGATGAAGCGTCAACAAAAGCATGGGCTGATGAAATTGTTGCTACGTTAACAGCGAAGGAAGTGACTGGTACTTTATATTCTGCTCGTATTGCTAAAGATGAAGAGACTCAGTTATTCAATCCGATATTCTCTGTTCGTCAGCATGGTCTTGATACTGACTATGATTTTACAACTGCATTCTTTAATTCTAAAGAATATGCGCTGCTTACTGGTTTAGGTATTGCGAATTTAGTTGAAGACGGTGCTTACGTTAAACGTGGTGAAAAGAGTCGTGAAGTAACTGACTTTGTTGAAGCATTGAATTGGTTAATGGCTGAATCAAAACGTGGCAGTTACATCCAACGCTATAAAGGTCTAGGTGAAATGAACCCGAGCCAGCTATGGGAAACAACCATGGATCCTGAAACGCGTCGTATGCTACAAGTACGCATTGAAGATGCTGTTGCTGCCGATCAACTGTTCACGACCTTAATGGGTGACCATGTTGAACCGCGTCGTGAATTCATTGAAGAAAATGCACTGAAAGTAGCTAACTTAGATTTCTAATTTGGCTAGCAATAATACATTTTTATAATAATAAAAAAGGAGCCTAACGGCTCCTTTTTTGTATCTGCAGATTTATTAGGAACTACAATTATCACACGAACGTTATAATCGATTACGCTGTCGCAGTACTGATAACTATCATTTCAGCATAAGCTTTCTGTACTTCTTCGGCAATGATCACTATGCCTCTCTGTACCGCATCATCCGGTTGTGAGTAGTTCATTCGGATACACTCATGGGTATGACGCCATTCTTCGTCTAGACCAGGGAAGAAGTGATGACCTGATACAATGAGAACCCCACGGGCTTTCAAACGCTCATACAGCTCTTGGCTGCTGATAGGTAAGTCTTTAAACCATAACCATAAGAAGATTGCGCCTTCAGGTTTATGAATTCGGAAACGTTCATCGCTGATGTTTTGTTGTAACCAGTGTACAGCTTGCAGTGCTTTTGCATGGTAATAAGGTTTGATCACTTCTTCACTTAAACTAATGATGTCACCCGATTCCACAAGATTTTGCGCAAGCATTGGCCCTAAGCTTCCGGGGGCTAAATTAATAATACCACTTAGATTAGAGATAGCTGAAATAACTTCCTCATTACCGATCACGATACCGCAGCGCGTACCGGGTAAACCGAGTTTAGATAGACTCATACACAAGATGGTATTGTCGTTGTAAATCGGTTCTACCGGTTCAAAAATAATATTTGGAAACGGTGTACCGTAGGCATTGTCGATCAGTAGGGGAATATTGTGCTGTCTTGCTAAGGCATCCAAGCGCTGCATTTCTTCATCGGTTAATACATTACCAGTCGGATTGGTTGGACGTGACACACAGATTAAACCAATATCGTCGGTAATATGCAGATTGTCAAAATCCACATGGTATTTAAATAAACCGTCATCGAGTAATTCAATTTTCGGTTTTACTGTCTTAAAGAAATCATCACTGAGTGCAGTATCGGTATAACCGATATATTCTGGCGCTAACGGGAATAATACTTTCTTTTTCTTATTACCAGCGAAGTCACCAGCAAATAAGTTGAATAGGTAGAAGAAGGCATTTTGACTACCGTTAGTGAGGGCAATATTTTTATCGGTTAACTCCCAGCCATAAGTTTTATTTAATAATGCCGCAAGCGCTATGGTGAAACTGTTTTTTCCTTGTGGGCCATCATAATTAGACATGGCGGCCACGAGATCACCACTGCTTAATAATTGTTGTGCTTCACTGTTAAATAGCGCCAGCATTTCAGGGATTTGAGCGGGGTTACCACCACCGAGCATGATGACATCATCACCACTGCGGATGCCTTCATTTAAATCATGCATTAATTGCGTGATCCCTGAGAATTGAGTAAATCTTTGACCAAACAATGAGAATTCCATATCAGCACTTCTTGTAATTATTTAAAAGGTAAACAACCAACATAACGGAACTTGATGCGGTTGTCGATAGTACGATAGGGGCAAATTACCTTTTCTTACTGGTGGTGTTTCACGTGAAACAAAAGGGCTTTTACGGTTATTCCGCTAATGATGTTCCACGTGAAACATCATCAAAAAATTGTCTAACGGCGTGTGCTTATATAGCCAAAAGAACTGAATAACAAAGTCCTAATAACAAAAAAAATAGTCTACTCATTATGTATTTATTGTCTGCGATAGATAAGGTAAGGTTGAAGTCCAACATTACAATAATAGCCTTTAAAAAGGCAGAAAGAGTTTATTCCTATGCAAAGAAATTTGTTATCAGAACGTATTGAAACCCTAATAGATCATCTCTCTTATGGTATTTATGAACGTCGAGATGCTATAAGATTATGTTTATTAGCTGCATTGAGTGGTGAGAGTGTTTTTTTATTGGGTCCTCCTGGTATTGCGAAAAGTTTGATCGCCAAACGTATGATTGAGATTTTTGAAGACGAAAGTTACTTCGAGTATTTAATGACACGATTCTCGACACCTGAAGAGATCTTTGGCCCATTATCAATTAAAGCTTTAAAGGATGAAGGTAAATACCTGCGCTTAACCAAAGGTTACTTACCGGAAGCGGAAGTGGTATTTCTCGATGAGATCTGGAAAGCGGGGCCGGCAATCTTAAACACGTTATTGACCGTGATTAATGAGCGCACCTTCCATAACGGTATCGAACATCAAAAAGTCCCGATGCGGGTTATTGTTTCTGCATCCAATGAATTACCGAGTGCTGATTCCGGTTTAGAAGCCTTATACGATCGTATGTTATTGCGTTTATATTTAGAACCAATTCAAGAAAAACGTAATTTCAAAGCTATGTTAATTCAGAAACCATTACGCCAAGTAAACGATAACATCATCAAGGTCAGTAATGATGAGTTCGAACTGTGGCAGTACGAAATTAATCAAGTGCGCTTAAGTGAGCATTGTTTTGAAATTATCTATGAACTGAAATTATTTTTAGAGCAGCGTAATACCAGTGGCGATATGATCGAACAAGCTGTTTATGTTTCTGATCGACGCTGGAAAAAATCGATGCGTTTATTACAAGCCTGCGCCTATTTTAACGGTCGTGATGAAGTTACCGAAACCGATTTATTTATTCTCAAAGATTGTATTTGGCATGATTTAGAATCACGTGATGTGATTATTGAAGCCACACACCAATTTGCTAGCAAACGTTTTTGTGACCAAGATGAAGTAAACTTTGCGTTAGCAAGCATCAAAAGTAGATTGATTAAACTTGATAGTGAATTTATTGATCGTTTTGCCACTCGACTAACCTCTGACGTATTATTGACAAAGTTACGCTATAAATTAGATCGTGAATTTGTGCAAACCTCTAGTCTCAATGGTATTCCTGGGTTATGTAAAATTGCACTATTGGGTGAGTATGATGTATTAGAGCAGGGGTCACAAGAAGCTGCCAAATGGATACATGTTGGCTTGGATGATTTTCAAAAGCAGATCAAAACAGGTTCTTGTTTCGTGAAAGGTTATGTGAATGATCACCGCAATGATGTGTGGTTAAATTTTTCAGTTGATGCAAATCAACATTTACAAGTACAAAACTTTGCTAACAAGAGTATTCCTGTTGCCGTGATCACCTCTGATGCAGCATTGAGCATTGATGAAAACTGGTTACAACCGTTAGCGGAAATTGATAATGAGATCAATTTTATCGCTGATAAATTAGCGAAAAGCCAGCGTGAATTTAGTTTAACCAATCATAATATTTTTGTCAGTGCTGACTTTATGGATGATGTAGCAAGTAGTCTTGGTTCTTTATCTCTAGAGTTAAATAATTTAGTGCAGCATAAAACCTCGTTATTAAATCGTTTAAATGCGATTGCGCATTTGTTTGAACAGGGCTAGTTGTTATGGCTAATGCTTATAATCAAAGTTCGACTTCACCTGCGATGCGTCAGTTAGTTGATGATGCTTTGTTGGATATTACCGCTAATAACCGAGTAACCAGTGATATTAAACTGGCTTACATTAATGACTGGAAGCAGCAGGTAACGAGCTTATTAGCGGATATGCCATTACCATCAGGTTTGCGTAATGAGATCCATTTATGTGAAACAGCTAGATTATTGAGTCCGGCTAATTTTAGGAACAAAGTTGAAGGGATTCTTAATAAGATAAAAGCCGATTCCCCATTCTATGAGACGGGGATAACTATCTATCAGCAGAATAGAAGTATGCCCGATGATGTGTTCTTTGCCGTGTTTTTGGATAGCTGGCAACAAGCAATAGAATTGCTGCTATACCAAGAGCAAAGCCGTCTAATCGAAGAGCAGCGAGAGCTGCTACTGATCGAACTAGCTGAACGTGAAGAAACCATTGAGCAGTTAGAGGATGTACTTGATAGTGATTTATTATGTAATGGCGAACGTTTATGGGATTTAGCTAAAGGAAAGTTGACTCATCTAGATACTAAATTATTGCAACGTTATGCGACCAACTTACGTAAGAATAAAGAAGTGAAACAAATTGCTTCAGAACTTGGGCGCATGGCGCTGGCACATATCAATCCAGAAGAAACACCCAATAGTTATGAAACCTGGGTATTGGATAATAGTTATCAAGACAATATTCCGGATGACATGCAAGGGGTAACGTACAGTGATGAAATATCGCGAATGTTGCAAACTGAAGCGGTTAACCTGACGTATCCTGAACTTGAAATTATTTTTTATAAACGTTATGTAGAAAGGCGTTTATTAAGTTATCAATATCAAGGTGCACTGCAACAATATAAAAAATTAACGGAATATCGACATATCACCGACGCGAATGAGCAAACGGGGGGGCCTTTTATTATTTGTGTTGATAGCTCAACATCGATGCAAGGTTTTCCTGAGCTGACCGCTAAATCGATTTGTTATGCTTTACTGCAAGTGGCGTTTGAGCAACGCCGTCAATGTTACTTGATGATGTTCTCTAATGACGTGATCACGTTTCCGGTGACACAGAGTACCAGTCTATCAACGATGCTGATGTTCTTATCGTCAAGTTTTCGTGGTGGTAGCGATTTACAACCTGTGATTGAAAAGTCACTTGAACTGATGAATTCTGCACAATACAAAAATGCGGATACGCTAGTTATTTCTGATTTTATTGCCCAGAAGTTACCAACGCATGTGGCTGATAAAGTCAGGTCGATTAAGACGAAGCAAAATCGTTATCATGCTATTTCATTATCCTCACAAGGCAATCCGGAGTTAATGAAAATATTTGATCATGTTTGGCGTTATTCTGCCGGTTTGACGGGACGTTTGAAAAAAGTTAAATAAGCGATGTTCCACGTGAAACATAATTGCTTATGTATTATAGAGCAACGCTGAACCACTATTTATGTGTTATCAGTGTGGGAATAAAATTGATAATAAAAAGCCAGCATCAATGATACTGGCTTTTTTTATCATGCAATTTTAAATTAAGTGTTACTTCTGTAGAACAGAAATATCAGCTACATTTAAGAATTGGTTACGTAGGGTATTAAGCAATGTTAAGCGGTTAATTTTAAGCGCTTCATCATCAGCCATTACCATTACGTTGTCGAAGAATGTATCTACAACATCACGCAGTTCTGATAACTCAGTTAGTGCTTGTTGGTAATCACCAGCGGCAAATAATGGCGCTAGTAATTCAACTTTAGCAGCTACTGCAGCAGCTAATGCTTTTTCAGCATCTTCTTGAAGTAGTGAAGCATCAACAGTCGCGTTTAGTTCACCTTCAAATTTAGCCAGGATATTACCAACACGTTTGTTTGCTGCTGCTAGTGTTGCTGAAGCATCTAAACCACGGAAGTGATTTACCGCTTTAACACGCTTATCAAAGTCAGCAGGTTTAGTTGGACGACGAGCAAGTACTGCTTGAATAACATCAACGCTGATACCTGCATCTCTGTACCATGCAGGGAAACGACCAAGTACAAACGCAACAACATCCGTTGATACATTTTGGTTTGATAGTTTATCACCGAATAATGCTTTCGCAGTATCAACTAAATCAACAAGATCTAACGGTAAATCTTTTTCGATAATGATACGTAGTGTACCAATCGCAGCACGACGCAGTGCAAACGGGTCTTTATCACCTTTAGGGATTTGACCAATACCGAAGATACCAACTAGCGTATCAAGTTTGTCTGCAAGTGCTACTGAACAAGCAACCAATGATTCAGGTAGGCGATCACCAGCATAACGCGGCATGTACTGCTCGTTAAGTGCAACTGCCACTTCTTCTGCTTCACCGTCGTTGCGTGCATAGTGCAGGCCCATAACACCTAGACCGTCAGGGAATTCTACAACCATGTCTGACAATAATTCAGCTTTAGCTAATAG
>NZ_JASJHF010000206.1:0-3482 GCF_033791185.1 Moritella sp.
GTTAAAACGACTGTTACCCATGCTAAGAACAGGACAAACTTGGTCACTCCATTAATCTGATGTAAAGCCGAATTAGTATTAACATAGTTAATCCCAAAATCAATTTTTTTAGTTTTATTGACGCTACTTTTGTTGCTATTAAAAGTATTTTTATTCGTGTTTTTATTCATATGACTTTCACGGTTTGTATTGCTCTTCATTATGAAGGCGCTACTTCAGATTTGATAAACTGCTGCATAAAACCATCTGTATTTTCGATACCAATCGCGTTGGCTAGCGTATACAAGCTGGTTACTTTTAAATTCGCACGGTTAAGCAGAGTCGGGTCGCTGAACACTGTTGATACTGGCGAATTAGCGATTAATTTACTTTCTGCTATCACCACTGAGCGGGTGGTGTACTCTAAAACTAAATGCATATCATGAGAAATAATAAGCACAGTGATGCCCAGCGTTTTATTTAGAGTGTTAATAAATGACAACATTGAGGTGTAGTTACGGTGATCTTGCCCAGCTGTCGGTTCGTCTAAAATAAGTAATTCAGGCTCTAAGGCTAAGATAGAAGCAATGGTTACTCGTTTTTTTTGACCATAGCTAAGTGCCTCAATTGGCCAGTGACGGTATTTTATTAAACCGCATAAACCGAGTACGTGCAGTACTTTCTCTTTCACAAATGCTTCGTCGTGGCCGCGGTTACGTAGACCAAACGCCACTTCATCAAAAATCATGTGATTGGAGATCATATGATTAGGATTTTGCATCACCACACCAATTTTTTGCGCACGCTCAAAGATAGATAAGTTGGCTATGTCTTTACCATTAAGCTTAATTTGACCAACATCAGGAGCGATAACCCCCATGATCAGCTTAGTAATGGTTGATTTACCTGAGCCATTCTTACCTAAGATAGAAACGAATTCACCACGATTAATACTAAACGAAATATCCTCAAGCGCGTTCTTCTCGCCAGTATAAGAATAAGTTAAGTCACTAATCTCAAGTAATGTTTCTGTTGTTTTAGGCGGAATGATGGGCGCTTGGGCATTAAACCAATCTGTTAATGGTGCTTTATATTTTTGTAGGTCCATTTTTTCAATAAAAGCAGGTTTATCTGCAATTGATAAAGGGCATTTTGCTGCTTTTAACGCCGATATATACAAGGGTTCACGGATGCCATGAATTTGTAATAGCGGAGAAACAATTAATTCATCAGGAGACATATCGGCAATGATCTGACCTCGCTCCATTAAGATCACTCGGTCGACATGGCGGTGTAATACATCTTCGAGACGATGCTCAATGATAATGACGGTTTTACCTGTCTCTTGATGCAGCTGGTCGATGATCTCAATGGTTGCTTTACCCGTTTTCGGATCTAGGCTGGCCAGTGGTTCGTCAAACAACAAGATGTCAGTATCGTCAACCAGAATACCTGCTAATGATACACGCTGTTTTTGACCCCCTGATAATGCATATGGCGAATGCTCAAGCAAGTCATCAAGATCAACCATCGCCGCTGTTTTTTGCACGATAGGTAGCATTTCAGCTTGAGATATCATGTCATTCTCAAGCGCAAAGGCAATATCTTCACCAATGCTTAAACCAACAAATTGGCTATCGGTATCTTGTAATACGGTACCAACAGACTCGCTGTAATCTTGCATGCTTAACCCTGATATCGAAACATCATTGATGGTTAAGCTGCCAGACATCGTCCCTTTAATCGCATGGGGGATAAGTCCGTTTAAGCATTGCCCAAGGGTTGATTTACCGCTGCCACTTGGACCAATAATGACAATTTTCTCTCCTTTCTCTATCCTTAGATTAATGCCTGTTAGGGTCGCTTTTTCTTGCGAAGCATATTTAAAAGAGAAGTCAGAAAATTCGATGGTCATTGTTGATTAACCCTCGGTCAAATTGCGGCTTTGTTTCTTACGTTTGGCAAACGCAGTCAGTAGAATGTAACCAACAACCGCGATTAATACCGTATTACCTGCTGCAATAATGGTTAATTGCGTCATCACTTTGGTAAACGGTTCGGCATAAAGGAGGCTATCGAGTAGGGCTGATACACCATAACCTACGGTGTTACCGATTAATGCAAGCACCACAAAGAGTGCCATATCTTTCATCGAAAATTGTCCTTTTTCTAAACGACCTTGTGTCAGTTTAGGAAATAGACCAATGATAAGACCAACAATACCTGAGCCTAATACCCACGTTAACCAAACACCCCAGCCAGAGAATAAATCGGTCACCCAATGACCAATAAAGCCTACTAAGAAACCAACTAATGGACCAAATAATACCGAGAAGAGTGCAAGCACTGCCATCGCTGGTTTTAGTGTGGTGTTTGCAAATACTGGTATACCAAACATAGGTAGTCCGCCGATGCCATATAACGCAGCACCAATTGCAATCACAACAACGGTTTTAGCTGAAAGATTCATAATAAGCCTTGGGTGTAAATTAACGCGAAAAATCAAAGGTGCAAATTGTACAGGAATACAGGCTATTAAGGAAATAAACTTGAGGTGGTTTTCTTTTAACCAGTATTTCAATTGTTACCTTTGTTGCTACCTAGCTGGTAGGGGCTGTGTTTCTCATCATTATCTAGGTTATATCGAAATTATTTAGGCTAAATGTGGATATTTATGTTTGTTGCTGAGATGGTATTAGCGGTTTTAATTTGTCTATCTTATTTGATAACTTATTATTAATCAGTGATTTCTGACGGATTAACTATGACCAACTCAGCAATGTTGCTATAATGTTGACTTTTATTTAACTAAAAAGTGGTAAGGGTTAATGCGGCTAAAAAAATACAAAATTGTACTTTTCATCATGGTTATAACGTCATTATTGGGTTGTGCGCCAACTGAAGAAGAAAAAAAACAGGCTGAAGAAATAGAAAAGAATAAGCCGAGTATTTCTATTCAACCTGTTTCTGCATTAACTGAACCTGATGAAGGGCTCGCGTCGTATTCTGCAACAATTAGTATGTCTAAAACGATTGAAGATAATGTGACTGTTCATTATAGCCTTAATCCTAAAACCGCTACCGCAGGAGATGATTTCCAAGCGCAAAGCGGCGTATTGACTATTCCTTCTGGTTCAAATAGCGCAACGATTGAATTGGTAATCCTTGCTGATGATATAGATGAACAAGATGAAGAGTTTACAATCACATTAAGTTCACCAACGAATGCAAAGCTTGGTGTTGCTACTGAAATCGTAGTTATTAAAGATTCAGCAAACGATTTAGCAAAAGTATCTTTCGTAACTGGTAATGCCACCGTTCCTGAAAGATCAGCTGAATATAAAATTAAGTTGAGATTAAGTAATCCTTCTGAGAAAGAAATTAATACGGAAAGTTTAACCATTTATTGGGAGACAAACATCGCCTCAAATACGGTGGTGCAATATGGCCTGACACCGGCTTTGGAAATTGATACTATGGTGAATGCCTCTATGACGACTCAA
>NZ_JASJHF010000207.1:0-3096 GCF_033791185.1 Moritella sp.
CAGCTTCCCAAACACTTAGTACCGGCATACCTGAGATTGGTGTACCTGGTTCATTTGCAGCTGGATTTACTGTGTCGTTTGCACCAATAACAAGTACTACGTCAGTATCGCTTAGGTCTTCGTTGATCTCATCCATCTCTAATACGATGTCATAAGGTACTTTTGCTTCAGCAAGTAATACGTTCATGTGACCAGGTAGTCGACCCGCTACTGGGTGAATACCAAAACGTACATTTTTACCTTTAGCACGTAGTCGTTTAGTCAACTCAGCAACAGGGTATTGTGCTTGTGCTACTGCCATACCGTAACCCGGTACAATCACAACGCTTTTAGCTGCCTTTAAGTACTCAGCTACGTCTTGAGCGTTTGCTTCTGTATGTGTTCCGTAATCATGGTCACCAGTCTGTGCAACTTCTTCGTTGCCAAACCCACCAAGAATAACGCTTACAAATGAACGGTTCATTGCTTTACACATAATGTAAGAAAGAATCGCACCACTTGAACCAACTAACGCACCAACAATAATAAGTAGATCATTTGCTAGCATGAAACCAGTTGCAGCCGCTGCCCAACCAGAATACGAGTTAAGCATTGATACAACAACAGGCATATCCGCACCACCGATTGATGCAACTAAATGCCAACCGAATGCAAGTGCAATAATTAGCATGAGGAACAGTTCAAAACCGCCCATTACGCCATTGATAAAGCTAATTAATAATAAAACAGATGAAACAACAACTGCGATATTTAACCAGTTTTTACCCGGTAAGCTAAGTGGTTTACTATTGATTTTACCGCTTAATTTACCGTAGGCTACGATTGAACCAGTAAAGGTAACTGCACCAATGAAGATACCTAAAAACACTTCTACATCATGAATTGTTTTTGCAGCACCAAGCAAAATTCCGTGGTCGAAAAATGAGTTGAAACCAATAATGGTTGCCGCTAAACCAACAAAACTATGAAGAATAGCGATTAGCTCTGGCATTGATGTCATTTCAACTTTTAATGCTAGACGAATACCGATACCGGCACCGATAATCATCAAAACAGCGACAAGAATGTAACTCCAAGCACCTGCATTACCACTATTTACCATTGCTCCGATAGTTGCAATAATTGCAATGCCCATACCGATTATGCCAAATACATTACCGTTTTTAGCGCTTTCTTGGCTACTTAGGCCATTCAAGCTGGCTATGAATAAGATTGCTGCGATGATATAAGCAGCTGTAATTAATCCTTCTGACATAATTATTTATCCTTCTGGAACATTTTCAACATACGGTGTGTAACGGTAAAGCCACCCACTATGTTGATTGTTGCAATTAGTATTGCAAGCATAGCAAGCGCATTTACATACCAGTAATCACTACCAACTTGGAGTAGGGCACCGACTAAAATAATACTGCTGATTGCATTTGTAACACTCATAAGAGGTGTATGAAGAGAATGTGCTACATTCCAAACTACGCCGTAACCGACGATACATGCCAGCATAAATACAGTGAAATGCGCTAAGAAGTCTGTCGGGGCAACACTTGCAAGCCAACCAAATAAGCCTGCTGCTACAATTGCACTAACAGGTTTAATCCATTTGTTTTTTGGTTTTTCTTCTACGATAGCTTTTGGCTCTACAGCTTTAGGGGCTGGTGCAGCGCTAACGTTAATTGCTGGTGGTGGCCAAGATATTTCACCTTCTTTAACTACTGTGGCACCGCGAATAACTTCATCTTCAAAGTCGATATCAATTTGGCCATCTTTGTCTTTGCAAAGTAGCTTCATTAAGTTAACAAGGTTGGTTGAGTAAAGTTGACTAGATTGTGTTGGTAAACGACTAGGTAAGTCTGTGTAACCAATAATCTTAACGCCATTCTCTGTAGTAAATACTTCATCTTTGACAGTTAATGCCGCATTACCGCCAGCAGCTGCAGCTAAATCAACGATAACACTACCGGATTTCATTGAAGCAATCATTTCTTCAGTGATAAGCAGTGGCGCTGGTTTGCCAGGGATAAGTGCTGTGGTGATGATGATGTCAACATCTTTAGCTTGTTCGGCCATCATTGCAGCTTGTGCTTGTTGATAACCTTCACTCATGGTTTTAGCATAACCGGTTGTACTGACTTCGGTTTTCTCGACGTAATCTACTTCAAGAAACTCAGCACCCATACTTTCTACTTGCTCTTTAACTTCTGGGCGAGTATCAAATGCACGGACGATTGCCCCTAAACTACCTGCAGCACCTAATGCGGCAAGACCAGCAACACCGGCTCCGATAATTAATACTTTTGCTGGTGGCACTTTACCTGCAGCAGTAATTTGACCTGTAAAGAAACGACCAAATTGATTCGCAGATTCAATAACTGCACGATAACCTGCAATATTTGCCATTGAACTCAATGCATCAAGCGCTTGTGCGCGCGAGGTTCTTGGCACTGAATCCATTGCTATAACACTAATTTTTTTAGCTTCAAGCTTTTTCAATAATTCAGGATTTTGTGCGGGCCAGATGAAACTAACTAAGGTTGCACCTTGTTTCATTTGTTCTATTTCAGTATCGCTTGGGGCATTAACTTTGAAGATAATATCTGATTGCCATATCAGGGCTGCATCGTTGCTAATTTCAGCGCCAGAGTCTTGATATGCTTGATCAGAAAAGCTCGCAGCAGTCCCAGCGTTTGTTTCGACAAGAAAAGTGAACCCCTGTTTAATTAGTAACTCAACAGTGTTAGGTGTTGCAGCTACTCGGTTTTCATTCTCTTGGATCTCTCTAAGTATACCTATTTGCATAGTAAGTCCATGATCACTTGTTATTATGAACAATTGATATTACAGGACAACAATAAATGTGGAAGTAGATCTGGATCATCCCTGTCGGTTATTTGTTCTTATCAACAGCACATAATGTTAGCTTTGTGATCTAACCTATTGTTTTATAATTTTGAAGAGCAAAATAGAATATCAAAATAAGGGGGGATGTTAGTGGATTGTGCAGAAAGAAGGGGGGAGATAGGGCTTAACTATCTGAATATATACCCATGTTACCTCAAGATGCTTTGTCAGGCACAAGCTCGGTAAGCAGTGCAAGGC
>NZ_JASJHF010000208.1:0-2715 GCF_033791185.1 Moritella sp.
TAAGCTCATTGCACTGCTCACACCAAAAATTAGTTGATGACTAATAAGCTATTTATGCATCTTTTAATGTGTACACAGCTGAAGATTTGCTCTTTAGCTCATTGCATTTTTCACACCAAAATTAGTTGATGACTACAACCACTAAATTTTGTCAATAAAAAAGACCTAACCTGCGGTTAAGCCTTCTAATAACTAGCTTACTCAATCATCAACTATTTAAGCAACAGCCTTTAAATTAAGCGTCTTTTAATGTGTATACTGCTGAAGACTTACTTTTAAGCTCATTGCACTGCTCACACCAAAAATTAACCGCGCCACAAGCCTTTAAGCGCTCTAATTCTTGACCACATTCATTACAGGCAATATGTAGTTTAAAATCACTATCACAAGACTCACAATGACGCTTTAACTCACCAGAGCGAACTACTTCAGTTTGACATTTAGGGCACGGTAACTGCATTATTTTTTACTCTTCTTATGGAATTTCATCATACGTTGGCGTTTATATAATTGATTCGGCGTTAATTTATTACGACGACCTTCAAATGGGTTACTACCTTCTCTAAACTCGATACGAATTGGCGTACCCATAATACCCAATGAACGACGGAAATAGTTCATTAAGTAACGTTTGTAAGAGTCCGCTAATTTTTTAACTTGATTACCATGGATAACAATCAGAGGTGGATTATAACCACCCGCATGTGCATAACGTAATTTAACACGACGTCCACCAACCATAGGCGGTTGATGATCATCAGCTGCCATCGTCATGATACGGGTTAATATAGAGGTAGAGATACGCTTAGTAGAAGAGTCATATGCTTCTTCAACTGATTCATATAAATGGCCTACACCTGTACCATGTAATGCTGAGATAAAGTGAATCTTAGCAAAATCGATAAAACCAAGACGACGATCAAGTTCGCTTTTAACACGTTCTTTATCGTACTCAGTCATGCCATCCCATTTATTCACAGCAATAACTAATGAACGACCAGCGTTAAGCGTAAAACCTAATAAGCTTAAATCTTGATCTGAGATACCATCGCGAGCATCGATAATTAGCATGACAACGTTACTATCTTCGATAGCTTTTAAGGTTTTGATAACCGAGAATTTTTCTACTGTTTCATTTACTTTTTTACGCTTACGTACACCCGCAGTATCAATCAAGATATATTCACGATCATCACGTGTCATCGGAATATAGATACTGTCACGTGTTGTACCAGGCATATCGAATACCAATACACGTTCTTCACCTAAAATACGGTTAGTTAGCGTAGATTTACCAACATTAGGTCGACCGATCAAAGCGAGTTTGATTGGTAATGCAGCAAGACGTTCTTGTTCTTTTTTTAACGCTTCTTCATCTTCATCTGCATACTCAAGGCCAGATTCTTGATCACCGAATTCATCATCATTTTCTTCAACGTCATCAAAGAAGCCGTCTAATGCAACGTCAATCATCTGACGTACACCTTTACCGTGTGCAGCTGCAATTTGGTAAACTTCACCTAATGCTAATGCATAGAATTCAGCACAAACTGAATCGGCATCAGTACCATCTATTTTATTCGCAACAATAAAGATTTTTTTATCTTGTTTACGCAAGTGTTGAGCAATCGCTTCATCGGCAATCGTCATACCCGCACGTGCATCCACTAAGAATAAAACGGCATCGGATTCTTCAATTGCTTGTAAAGATTGACCAGCCATTAATGCATCAATGCCTTCTTCATCACCCGTGATACCACCGGTATCAATCACAATGAATTCTTGCTCATCTATTTTCGCCTGACCGTACTTACGATCTCGCGTTAAACCAGGGAAATCCGCGACTAATGCATCACGTGTACGTGTTAAACGGTTAAACAATGTTGATTTACCCACATTTGGGCGACCAACTAAGGCGATGACTGGTAACATATTTCAATCCTATAAAACAAAAAAAGCCCCTCTGCAATTGATGCAAGGGGCTGTCAGTATACAGTAAATAATTAATTAATTATTGTACATTTATTGATGGTTTTTCAAGCACCACTAGTTTACCACTTCGGGTTTGTAAGTAGAGGTGCGTACTGTTGGCAACTGGCTCTACGTATAGGCCTTCTTTATCAAGTAACTGTTGCGCAACAAATTGACCGTCTTCACGGTCTATCCAATGTAAGTACCCTTCTCCGTCGCCCACAACAATATATTGATTGGCAACTGCAACCCCGGTTAGGTTACGAAAAGAAAGTTGATTATTAACCCATAATTCTCGGCCAGAACTTCTACTAATAGCGTAAACAGAACCTTGGTAATCAGTTATATACAGCGTTGTACCTGCTAAGGCTATATTGTTATAACCGGAATACTTACGCGTCCAAATCACTTCACCTTTAAGTAGGTCAATGGCTACTAAGTTACCATTATAAGCTAAGGCATAAACAATGCCATTACGAATAATTGGCTTCATGTCAACATCAACAATACGCTCTAATTCAGTCGCACCAAATGGACGAGCAACGGGAATCTGCCAAAGCCCTTGTCCCGTTTCTAATAATGCAGCTGTAACATGACCATCAGAACGTCCATAAACCACTCCGCCCTGTGAAACAGTCGGAGATGAACTACTGCGCAATGTTAAATTTGGCTGTTTATTTGCTAATGTCCAAAGTTGCTCACCGGTTTCACTATCGAGACCAATTAATTCACCACGTGTTGTAT
>NZ_JASJHF010000209.1:0-2622 GCF_033791185.1 Moritella sp.
GGTACTGAAGAGTCTCCTGGTGAAATCATTTTATACCAAGGTCGTTCATACAAGTCTTACCGTGGTATGGGGTCTTTAGGCGCAATGTCTCAAGGTTCATCTGATCGTTACTTCCAAAGCGATAACGCTGCAGACAAATTAGTACCAGAAGGCATCGAAGGTCGTGTTGCTTATAAAGGTAAAGTTAAAGAGATTATTCATCAGCAAATGGGTGGCGTACGTTCATCTATGGGCTTAACAGGTTGTGCAACTATCGTTGAGATGAACACTAAAGCTATGTTTGTTAAAATTACTAGTGCAGGTATGGGTGAAAGCCACGTGCATGATGTTGCTATCTCTAAAGAAGCACCTAACTACCGTATGGGTTCTTAATAATATACCCATGTTACTTACAAATGCTTTGTCAGGCTTCAGATTACATATCAGAGCTAGGCATAGCATGAGGTAATTGTTATTCACTTTTCGAGTGCTATAACGCAGCACTGGTTTGTAAGCTGAAGCCCCATAGGGCAAGTCAACTAGCACCAATCTGCGTTGTTATAAAATCTCTATGTAGAATAACTATACTTCAATTTTATGCCTAGCATCTCGGTACAATTTGTCTTGCTGACTTTGTATTTGGAAATAGCATGGGTATAAGTACTAATCTTTTTCAAAGGTGGGTTAACCACCTTTAAACTTTTATTAAAAAGGGTCTCTTAATGAGCAAGAACATTCATGAACAGCGAATTCTTATTTTAGATTTTGGTTCTCAGTACACACAACTTATTGCGCGTCGTATCCGTGAAATCGGTGTTTACTGTGAGCTATGGAGCTGGGATGTTGACGAGCAAGATATCAAAGACTTTAATGCCAACGGTATTATCTTAGCGGGCGGACCTGAAAGTGTTACAGCTGAAGGTTCTCCACGTGCCCCTGAATATGTGTTTAATGCTGGCGTACCTGTATTAGGTATCTGTTACGGTATGCAAACTATGTCTCACCAGTTAGGTGGCGCTGTTATTAAAGGCGATGGTGAAGGTGAGTTTGGTTATGCACAAGTTGAAGTTATCAATGAGTGTGCATTATTTAAAGATATTGAAGATGCATTAGCTGAAAATAATAACCCATTATTAGATGTTTGGATGAGTCACGGCGATAAAGTTTCTGCTATCCCATCTGATTTTGTAACGATTGCAAATACTGCAACTTGTCAGTTTGCTGCTATTGCGAATGAAGAAAAACATTTTTATGGTGTTCAATTCCACCCTGAAGTAACGCATACACGCCAAGGCGAACGTATGTTACGTAACTTCGTTGTTGATATTTGTGGCTGTGAAACGTTGTGGACTTCTTCTTCAATTATTGAAGATGCAGTTGCACGTATGAAAGAGCAAATCGGTGATGATGAAGTCATTCTAGGTCTTTCAGGTGGTGTTGATTCATCAGTAGTTGCTATGTTATTACAACGTGCAATTGGTGATAAGCTGACTTGTGTTTTTGTTGATAACGGTTTATTACGTTTAAACGAAGGCCAACAAGTGATGGATATGTTTGGTGACCACTTCGGATTAAAGATTGTTCATGTTAATGCTGAACATAGATTCCTTGAGCAAATGGCTGGCGAAAGCGATCCAGAAGCAAAACGTAAAATCATTGGCCGTGTGTTTGTTGAAATTTTTGATGAAGAATCAAAAAAACTACAAAATGCGAAATGGTTAGCGCAAGGTACTATTTACCCAGATGTTATTGAATCTGCAGGTTCTAAAACCGGTAAAGCACATGTTATCAAATCTCACCATAATGTTGGTGGTTTACCTGATGATATGGAAATGGGCTTAGTTGAGCCACTTCGTGAATTATTTAAAGATGAAGTGCGTAAGATTGGTTTAGAACTAGGTTTACCTTACAACATGTTATACCGTCACCCGTTCCCAGGACCAGGTCTAGGTGTGCGTGTATTAGGTGAAGTTAAGAAAGAATACTGTGATCTTTTACGTCGTGCCGATGCAATATTCATTGAAGAGTTACACAAAGCGGATCTTTACCACAAAGTAAGCCAAGCGTTTGTTGTATTCTTACCTGTACGCTCTGTAGGTGTTATGGGTGATTGCCGTAAGTATGATTGGGTTGTTTCACTACGTTGTGTTGAAACTATCGACTTTATGACAGCTCGTTGGTCACATTTACCATACGATTTAATCGGTCATGTATCAAACCGTATCATTAATGAAATTGATGGTATCTCACGTGTTGTATACGATGTTTCAGGTAAACCACCTGCAACAATCGAGTGGGAATAAATATTAATTTTTAATTAATATTTATTAGGTAATAATAAAGGCGCTTTTAGCGCCTTTTTTTTATTTAAAATTCAACGGATTGTATTGTTTATGTCACAAATAAGACTGCTATTTATCGTTCTATAAAATACAAATCTAATTTTAAATTATCACTGGTTGATAAAGTAAGGTTGGTCAAATAAGAGGGGGGGAGCTTTTTATCTACGAGAAAAATATTTATTATTAAGTTATAGTTTTTGTAGGCATTTAACCAATGCGGCGATAGCCTCTCCGTACGTTTTTCTTGGCTGTGAAATGACTTTAGTAAATTAAATCATGGATGATTTAATTAGGCTTGGCT
>NZ_JASJHF010000210.1:0-6038 GCF_033791185.1 Moritella sp.
TAGCTGGCGGAGGAGGAGAGATTTGAACTCTCGAGGAGCTATTAACCCCTGCTGGTTTTCAAGACCAGTGCATTCGGCCACTCTGCCACCCCTCCGCAGCAATGGAGCGTATAATAGAGATATGACTGAGGGTTGTAAACATGTAGCCGCTAAAAAACTAGAAACAAGGACTTAACCGTCTACTTTTCACTCGCTTCGGAGTCTAATTCAACGACTAAATAGAATTATTTATCATTAAAGGTGTTATATGAATCAACAAGCAGTCAAGATCACTATCTATCGCTGGGCTGGCGATTGGGGACCTTTTCATATAAAGATCCCTTGTGGTGAATGTGCACTAACCAAAGATATTGTCTTGGATACCCTAAAAAATGAACTAGAGGGTATTTCCATCGAACTAGAAATCAAAGACTGGTTAAATGAATGGTGGCAACCACTACTCAAAGGCGGTTGGCACGCACCTATTGTCATGGTTGCCGGTAAGGTCGTCAGTCAAGGGCGGGCGTTAAATCGAGGCATATTAACCCAAGCGGTGATCGAGGCACATTCTCAGCAAGTTCCTATTGCTGGTCAGCATATTTTTGGCAAACAAGCCTGCCCGCACTGCCAACGTGCCAAAACCTACTTACAACAAGCTAATATTGAATACACTTATCACGATGTGATCACCAATCCTCGCGCGCTCTACGAGATGCTTTCTAGAGTAAAACCATTAATCGACCCTAAGCAACCTGTGACGGTACCGCAAATATGGATAGATGGACGTTATGTGGGTGGCGCTGATGAGTTAAGTCTCATCGTAAAACAAAATGTCGAGCCAAACACAGAACGAGGACAATGTTCTATGTCAGAGAAATAGAATTTATAAATGCTAAAATGCAAAAAAGGCGCTATCTTTTCAGATAGCGCCTTTTTCTATATAGATGGCGGAGGAGGAGAGATTTGAACTCTCGAGGAGCTATTAACCCCTGCTGGTTTTCAAGACCAGTGCATTCGGCCACTCTGCCACCCCTCCGCAGCAATGGAGCGTATAATACAGCGTTTTTTGAAAAGTTAAAGCGTTTTTAAAAAATAATCACACTTTTTAGCTAAAAGGCTTGTTTTTAACTTATTTGGCTATAAATTAACTACATCGTCATATTATGTCGGAACTTTAGGGTATACTGATACTCTAACTGGCAGTGTTAATTATTAAGGAAAGGCACAATGCAAGAACGTACGATTCAGACTCAGTCGCAGGCAAGCGCACTAGCGACAAATAAGGTACTTCGAAATACCTATATGTTATTAGCGATGACACTCGCGTTTTCAGCAATAATTGCTGCTGCAGTAGTCACATTAAACTTACCCTCTCCTGGATTTATCATTACCCTTGTTGGTGTATACGGTTTAATGTACTTAACAGAAAAGAACCGTAACAACTCGATGGGTATTTTGTTTGTATTCCTATTCACCGGTTTCTTAGGCTATACAGTAGGCCCATTAATTAACATGTACATAGGTGCTGGTATGGGTGACATTGTTGTATTGGCATTTGCTGGTACTGCATTTACTTTCTTTGGTTTGTCTGCATATGTGCTTACAACGAAGAAAGATATGTCTTTCCTCAGTGGCATGATGACAGCCGGTTTTGTGGTATTAATCGTTGCTATGATTGGTAACATCTTCCTACAAATCCCAGCACTTAGCCTCGCTATCAGTGCAATGTTCATCTTGTTCTCATCAGGTGCTATCTTGATGCAAACAAGTGCGATCATTAAAGGTGGCGAAACGAGCTACATCTCGGCAACTGTGACTATCTTTGTATCACTGTATAATATCTTTGTTAGCTTATTACAAATCCTAGGTATTATGGGTGGTGACGATTAATCTCGTTGTTGCTAAATAACTAAGTTCAGTTATATTAATTAATAGTTAAAAAGCCTCGTTTGACGAGGCTTTTTTGTTTTCCCTCTAAAATTAGTTTATGTCTATGTTAATTATTAATGAACAAGAAATCGCAACCGACAAGCAAGGTTATTTACTGAATCCGAGTGATTGGAGTGAATCCCTTGCCCCGCTGATTGCAGAGCAAGAAAGTATTAAGCTGAGTCCAGCCCATTGGGAAGTCGTGCGCTTTGTGCGTGATTTTTACCTTGAGTACAACACCTCCCCTGCTATTCGCGCATTGGTAAAAGCAATGGCAAAGAAGCTAGGTGAAGATAAAGGTAACAGTATTTATTTATACAAGCTGTTTCCGAAGGGCCCTGCGAAGCAAGCGACCAAAATTGCTGGATTACCTAAACCAGCAAAATGCCTCTAGCTTACGCGCTCGCTTTAAAATAATTAAGCTGTTAGGTATTCAATGAATAGCAAAAAACCCAGTAGAACACTCTACTGGGCTTTTTTACATTATCTATCTTGGCCTAAATAAACCACCTATTCAGACTTATTTTCTCATTAAAGTGAGGTACTGATTAATACGATGATTAAAGCAGGACAAATAAACTTCACATATAGCGGCCATACTTTCCAGAATACACCGTTTACGTCTGCGCCATCTTGACCTTTAATCTCAGTTAATAAGCTATTGCGATGCCATACCCAGCCCACGAAAATAGCAAGACCTAAACAGACTAGTGGCTGTATTACCTCTGTTGATAAGTTAATCATGAAACCAAACATAAAGTCAAAATTGCTGACGACAACCATAGCCAATGCAGTAAGAACGGCACCAACAATCCACGCGACTTTCTTACGTGG
This sequence comes from Moritella sp., assembly GCF_033791185.1. Classification (GTDB taxonomy): domain Bacteria; phylum Pseudomonadota; class Gammaproteobacteria; order Enterobacterales; family Moritellaceae; genus Moritella. Next base: position 2,743 of record NZ_JASJHF010000210.1, read on the forward strand.
CATTGCTGTTTTATCTATAATGTAGCTAGTTGGTACTTCTATTACCGAGATAGCAGATGTTAATACTGCAACAGACATTAGCGCAAAGAAGATGATAGCAACAATATGCTCTGCAGCGCCCATCGTCGCAAACAATGCCGGTAACACAGTAAATACCAGCGTATCAGAGCTTAATAAGTTACCTTCAGCATCAAAGATTGTCACACCGTTGTGTTTAGCGACATACATAGCAGGTAGAATTAACATTGCCGCTAAGAAGGCAACAGCGGTATCCATAACGGTTACGTGTACCGCTAATTTGCTGATGTTTTCTGTTGATTGAAGATATGAACCATAAATCATCATTACGCCCGTACCAATCGATAGCGAAAAGAATGTCTGACCAAGTGCACCAATAATCACATCTGAGTGCATTACCTTCTTAAAATCAACCTTGAACAAAGCTGTAACGCCTTCGTTTGCCCCCGGCTGGAATAAAATATAAATAACACTCGCAATTAAGATTGCAAACAGCAGTGGCATTAAACGCTTTGACCATTTTTCAATACCGTCTTGCACACCTTTCTGGATAACATACACAGTCATTAATATAAAGATCAAGGTAAAGACAATATTACGCGACAATGAGAAATCAACTAACCAACGGCTTGCTTCATCTGCGCCAACCAGAGTGGCAACCGGCGCGAGTGTGTTACTCACGAACCAGCCAGAAAGTACGGCATAAAAACTGAAGATCATCGCAGCACAGATAATTGATGCTAAACCAATCATGCGACCAGCCATTTTAGTCACAGGCGAACGACCTAATTTAGCCATAGCATCGGCAGGGTTAGTTTGGCCATGACGACCAACCATCAATTCAGCAACCAGCATTGGATAACCAAGTAAAAAGATAAGGAACATGTACACAATTAAAAATGCACCACCACCATTACTTGCCGCTTGCGTAGGGAACCCCCAAATATTACCGACACCAACTGCAGACCCAGCCGCCGCCATTATAAAACCAAAACGAGAACCAAAATGCCCTCGAGATTCACCATCATTATTCTGTATTGCAGCCATTTACCCGTACCAAGTTTGTTAAATCCAATTAATAATAGAATTTATACCTAAACACATAGCAAGATCAATGATTAAAAACTACAAAAACACCAAATGCAAAGCGTTTAAAACCAATCAAACCTCACTTTAAAGCAATCTAAAACTATAAAGTTAAACTTAATTGCGATTAAATTGCGCCGAAGCATACGTTAACTATTAAAAATAGCAGACGCTGCCAAGAGACTGATATCGCAAATAATATAATTTTCATTAAATTGTCAAATTAACTGGTTAATATACGTACTTTATATCTCAAATCATGATGTACAATGAAAACAGTGTGTCACAGATATGACACTGATAACCAAAAAAAAGGACGCAAACATGTTACGGAAGATAACAATATTACTTGGTTTATTTATATTATCCCCTGCACTATGGGCGATGAGCCAAGTACCAGCAGAACGCCATACCATTATTCAGTTTACTAACAGCACACCCCACACTTTATATGCCTATATTGCAGCAGGCGATAATATCGAATTATTAACAACAGAAGTGATGCCACTAAGTACCGTTGATATAGCAAATATCACCCGAACCAGTAGCGACAATGACATTGCGATTTCATTAAGCAATGCAGATTATAGTTTTAGCCTCACGCAACAGGTGCTCAACGATGAACTTGCTTTTGGTATCGACAGTGATGGGTTAACCATCGCGCCACAAACAGACAGTGCAATTCAGCGGTTCGAGATACAACTTGCCACGACCAAAAACACCATAGCCTTTAACAGTGATAAATTGAGTAAAGGTGGCAAGGTCAGTTACGTATTACAGCAGCACGACAAAAATCCCGCAATTGGCCCTGGTAACGAGCTGAGTCTATTAAGCTACAACATTTGGGCTACGACTATATTCGGCTCTAAAAAGGTAGATACACGCCTGAGTGAAATGCCAGCGGTAATGTCAGGTTATGACGTTCTGGTATTAACCGAAGTCTTTGATCTCATCCGCACAAACAAATTACTTAAACAGCTAAGTAAAGAATATAGCTTCACTAGCAGTGAAATATTCAAACTGGGAAAAATTATGCAATCAGGCACGCGCATTTTAACCCCGTGGCCAGTCGAACAAGAAAAAAATCTAAAATATACTCACTGTAATGGTATTCAGTGCGCCGCTACTCGTGGGGTTATTTATACCCGTATTAATAAGCAAGGTTACATTTACCATGTATTTGCGACGCACACTCAATCATCAGATGATGATGCCAATCGCGCAGCGCGTTTAGCGCAGTTAGAAGAAATGGGGGAATTTATACGCACACAAAATATTCCGGCGGATGAAGCGGTCATTTTAGCGGGTGACTTTAACATCAACAAAATTGGTTTGCCTGGTGATCGAGATCAAATGGAATACATCCTTGATGCAACCGAACCTGAAAATAAGGGTCACAACCTGTCTTTTGATTCCAACACTAATTATTGGGCAGAAAAACCTTACTTAGAATATCTAGATTACACATTAACAGGTAATGATAATTTACAACCTCTCACAGCAAGCCAAGAAATATTCGCACCACGCGTATTAACCGAATCTCTGTGGGGCATTTGGGACTTATCAGATCATTACGCTGTACGCGGTCATTTTATCTATCCATTAAAGAAATAACAAAATAAAACCCCAACAAAGGATATTTCAGCATCTATTCACTTTAGATGCTGAAATATCCACCTCAAATCGACTTTTACTACTAAATAAATACTCAAAACTGGGCAGTTGAACCATTTATATACTGAAAGCCTCAAAAGTAGCACTCAAATAAATTTGAACCCCATTATCATTAGTGTGATCTAGGTACACAAATCAATTGCTAATAAATTGTTAAACCCTAAAAAATACCCATTATTAGCTACTAATATATTTAATTTAAAATCATCGGAACTATTTAAAGCTCAAAATTTCAAACAAACGCAGCATAAAACACTAAAAGTAAGATTAAGAGTCGAACTTAAAGCATAAAGCACCGCCACTGTTTAATTATCATACGGTTAAAGAGGTTGTTAATAAAAAACACGCGGCACTTCAAATTATTTTGATAAATACATGGTTATTTTTAGGTTCGAAGCGGAAAAGAGATCTACATCACTTTAAATAAAACTCAAATCATTATCCTATGCAGCAGTTGAGATTAAGCATAAAAAAACAGGTGAGAACGAAATGTCAGAGCAAGCTACTACAACGATCAC
>NZ_JASJHF010000211.1:0-7457 GCF_033791185.1 Moritella sp.
GATTCAGGCTGGCGCAGTAGACCCTGCAGCAAACGTGACCTGTACTTTCGCGATGGGCGACCAGAACCTGGTTGACTACCTTAAAACGGCTGACAACTTAATAATTAATCCGTGTGATGAGGTGAACAACCCTTACCTTGTTGCTCAACATGACAACTTTACATCTGTAAATACATGTATTGCCGTTGACTTAACAGGTCAAGTCACAGCTGAAGGAATGGGCTATCGTCAAGTATCAGGCACAGGTGGCGCCGTTGATTTCGCGCGTGCAGCGCGTATCTCCAAAAATGGTAAAGCCATTATCGCCGTAAAATCAGCCAATAGAGACAAAAACAACAACCTTATCTCTAATATTATGGTTGGTTTCCCTGAAGGAACACCAACAACTTACCTGCGCTCAGATATCGATTACATTGCCACGGAATATGGTGTAGTTCGTCTCCGTAATCAATCTTATGAAAAACGAGCAGAGTTATTAATCAGCATCGCTCACCCTGAGCTTCGTGATGGTTTAAGAGAAGAAGCAATCAGCAAAGGATTGATTCATAAGCATCAATCAGAACCACAATTACACGTAGCCTGATAGCGAACACAACAATAAACATTAAGTAATAGCGACCAAGGGGTGAACGCCCCTTAAATTTAAATTTATCAATAGGAACTTATCATGCTGTTCAATGGAACTCACTTTAAGCTTACTTGTAATACACAAAATATTGCTATATTAGATTTTTTCTCCCCAGCACGTTTAGTATCACAAGCTGCTGTCAGCGAATTACATCAGGTACTGGATCAATTATTAGCAGTAGAGAATATTAACGGTTTAGTGCTAACCACAAGTACTGACAACTTTGCCTTCGGTGCTAACATCAATGAGTTCATGCCGCTCTTTAGCGGTGGTGCAGACGAATTCTTAGCTTATACTCACGCCGCTTATAACAAGCTTGAAGACCTGCCTTTTCCAACCGTGTGTATTGTTACCGGTCACTGCTATGGGGGAGGAGCAGAATTAGCCCTAACCACTGATTATCGTATTGGCACACCCAATATCTCGGTTGGTTTTCCTGAAGTTAAAATAGGCATTCTTCCAGCAATGGGTGGTACAACCCGCATGCCTCGTTTAGTCGGCTTGGATACCGCATTATCTTGGTTAACCTCAGGTCGAAACTTTAAGGCTAAACAAGCGCTAAAAGATGGTTTCATTAGCGGTATTGTTGAACAAGATCATGCCATGACGGCTGCGCTCAATTTAATTAACAGCTGTAACAAAGAAGAAGTTAATTATTTAGCCGAAAGAACGCGTAAAAAGTCTGCGCTGCCCTTAAGTAATTATGAACTGCAGATGTCACTGAGTATGGCAAAAGGGATGATTTTCAAGGCTGCAGGTCCAAATTATCCAGCCCCTATGACCATAGTTAATATTATTGAGCAGTCAGCAACACAATCCCGCGACCAAGCTCTCAGCAACGAGATTACAGGTGTCATTGAAAAGTTAATTAATACTGGTCATTCAGCCGCTATGTGCCACGTATACTTAGCCGACCTTGCCGTAAAGAGTAAAGCCAAAAAAATCGCCGGAACTAAAATACAGGAATGTGCCGTTATCGGGGCTGGTATCATGGGCGGCGGTATCGCCTATACCAATGCAGCTAAAGGCATTCGCACACCAATGAAAGATATTAATCAGTCTGGATTAGATCTGGGTTTAAGTACCGCGGTGAGCTTATTAGAAAAACCCGTTAAACGCGGTAAAATCACCTTTAAACAAGCCGCAACTTCACTCAACAATATTATACCGACACTGAGCAGTGCAACATTAGCGAATGCGGATATGGTCATTGAAGCCGTGGTTGAAAATCCAGTAGTCAAAGCAAATGTATTGAAAGAATGTGAAAAATCCATTGCTGCCGACGCAGTCATGGCATCAAATACATCAACAATCAGCATTACTCAGTTAGCCTCTCATCTAACTAGACCTGAAAAATTTATCGGTATTCATTTCTTCAATCCGGTCAATAAAATGCCTTTGGTTGAAGTCATCCGAGGTAAAAAAACTAACGATGATACCGTTTCAAAAGCAGTGGCTTATGTGAATCAAATAGGCAAAACAGCTATCGTTGTTAACGACTGTGCTGGTTTCTTCGTGAATCGCATACTTACGCCTTATATGCGTGCTTATTCAAATCTTATTGCCGCGGGTGTAAATCCATTAAGCATCGAAAAAGCAATGAAGAAATATGGCATGCCAATGGGACCAGCGGAACTTATCGATGTCGTCGGTATTGATACTTCTAGCCATGTTCTTGAAATCATGTCGCAAAACTATGCGCACATGCCATTGCCAGAAAACAATATTATAAAAACATTATTAGATAATGACTGTTTAGGTCAGAAAAATGGTGCTGGTTTTTACCTATGGTCTAAAGATCGCCGTGGTCGCACTGTAAAAACATGGAATCAAGATGTCTTTTCACTCTTTGACATTACCGCCACATTAGAACTGACTGAAGACAGTATCATCAATGCATTAATATTACCGATGATGTTTGAGGCTCAACGCGCTCTAGACGAAGGTATTATCAGCTCGAAACAGGAAGCTGATATCGCGATGATCTACGGAACTGGCTTCCCGGCATTCCGAGGTGGATTATGCTACGCCATGGATAACATCGATACTAACCAACTACACCAAACGGCAATTGATCTTGCCGCGACACTCGCCGATACGGTTACTTACACGATCCCTGACACAGACGCTTAATTGGAGATATTAATAATGAAAAAAGTAGTTATCGTAGATTTTGTACGCACCCCAATGGGCCGTTCAAAAAATGGTGTATTCCGTCACCTTCGTGCAGATAAAATGAGTGCCCATCTGGTTCATGCTCTAATGCTACGTAATCCACAATTAAACCCGTCGTCAGTTGAAGATCTGATTTGGGGTTGTGTACAACAAACCAAAGAACAAGGTGGTAATCTCGCCAAGATTGTGGCTTTGCAAGCTGGTCTTCCTGTTGAAGTAACAGGCACGACGATTAACCGACTCTGCGGGTCATCAATGGATGCACTGCATATTGCAGCACGTCAGATCAAGTCAGGTGACGGTGATGTATTCATTGTAGGTGGCGTTGAACACATGGGACACGTTCCAATGACTCACGGGATTGATTTTGGCGGAGCCTCTGACTACGTAATGGCTCAAGCTTCTGCGGCAATGGGCGTGACAGCCGAGGCACTGGCAAAATTACATAATATTTCTCGCCACGATCAAGATGCGCTAGGAGTGCGTTCTCATCAACTCAGTCTTCAAGCACAACAAAATGGTCTGTTTGCAACCCAAATAATCGCCACTCCCGGTCACGATGAAACAGGTGCACCAATCATGGTCACTACCGATGAAGTGATCCGTGAGGATGCTAGTATTGAGGCATTTTCCAAACTGCGTCCTTGCTTTGACCCGTCACCAGCAGGAACCGTGACACCGGCAACATCTTCGGCACTGTCAGACGGCGCGTCGGCCTTGTTGGTTATGAGTGAAGAAAAAGCCAAAGCACTTGGTCTTCCGATTCGTGCAGAGATTGTCGCAATGGCAACAGCCGGAGTCCCCGCCGCTATTATGGGCATTGGACCGGTACCTGCAACAAAGAAAGTACTGCAACGCGCAGGTTTAGATCTCAGTCAAATTGATAAATTCGAATTGAATGAAGCCTTTGCCGCACAAGCCATTAGTTGCATTAAAGAACTTGACCTCACTGAGCGTATGGATGATATCAATATGCACGGTGGCGCGATTGCGTTGGGTCATCCATTAGGGTGCTCAGGCTCTCGTATTGTCGGTAGTGTTATCAATGTATTAGAACAACACGGTGGTAATTATGGCTTAGCCACTATGTGTATCGGCTTCGGTCAAGGTATCGCGACTATCGTAAAAAAATACCCGCATTAAAAGGGGTGTAAAGTTCATCACTAGAAAATAAAAATGGGCTACATGAAGTAGCCCATTTTTTACACTAAAAAACACAATCACCATACATATTTCGCCATTAACTTGCCTCGCTTAGCCAAAAAATCAAAAGCAGATCCGGACCAATTTTTTAAATTTTCGTTTAGATAAAATGCACCTAGTTAACAACTAATCACAATAGAAACGCTTGTAATACGCGTCAACGATTAGTGAGTCCCTCTATCAATCTCTACAACAAAGGCAAAGGCAAATTTAAAATGAAAAAAATACTACTTGCAACTATTTTAGGCTCATTGCTATCAACCTCAGTCATCGCATCCGAAGAAGTCAAAGATGTTGACCCATCGAATTTAACCCGAGTCACCACATCAGCTGCGATCGTATTTGGTACTGCTGGCGCAGCAAAAGGACAACTCACCGCCTCTGGAGCCTATGATAGTGGCGCCGCTTACCAAGGACGTTTAGAAACAACTATCGACCCTGACGGTAAATATGCCGGAGCCCGTGCACAGTGGTTTCAAGCCTACGACTCCAATATAAACTGGATGCCTAAAGCTGGTTTCTCAATAGATGTCATTAATCAAGATAGCAATGGCGTTAATATGACGACCGGCGCTGTTGGCGGCATCGTAATGCTACCAACGCCTATTTCAGGTGTAGTTACATTTCCACAAATTGCCGCCGTTGCAGGTAACATAGAATTAGACGCTACCGGTAAAAATTATGCTGTTTACGGCGGAATGGGCGCAGTTCATGTCTCGGCAAAATTAGGGAATAGCGGAGCCTATATGTTGTTATGGCCTGAGTATACCAATGTATCCGGTGATGGCATCGATCTGGAATCACTAAAATACTCCATTGCTTTGGGTATGCCATTAACAAAAGATAAAGCTTGGTGGACACAGTTAGTGTTAGAGCATACCAGCAGTGACATGAGTTTGGATAACCAAACCCTATCAGACTCGACAGACAAAACAGCCTGGTTATTTATCCGAACTTATTTCTAATCGCATCGATTAGAAATAATATACATTAAATACCGCAATGAACGGGGTCGACTAAACTCAAAGAACCCGTTCATTACCTAGGTCGTTATCATGCAAAATGAAAAACATCCTCTCACCCTCGAATTCCCAGAACACGCTATTGATATTGCCAAGCTAAAAAGTGATGATCCCGACTTTGCCGCACTCGCCAAAGAATATCACAAACTCGATCATCATATTTATGGTCTTGAAGCCAGCGACATTCCCACCACAGACAGTAATTTTGTTGCCCTAAAAAGCCGTCGCGTAGCCTTAAAAGATCAGATTTATCAAAAACTAATTAATGGTGATTTTTAATTTTCCCACTTCCATTTAGCCATAAAAGCCTTACACTGAAGTTATTAGTACAAGGCATTAAAGGAATATGGCATGACCGAAGAAAATAACCCAGATAAGCATCAACAAAAGATGCAGAAAATTCAAGATACCGTCGCTAAACGCGTCCATAAAGCCACTGAAGAACGTGGTATTTTGATCGTGATGACTGGTAACGGTAAAGGTAAAACCTGCGCAGGTTTTGGTAATGTGATTCGTTGTATTGGTCATGGCTTTAATGCTGGAGTTGTGCAATTTATCAAAGGTACATGGGCCGCGGGTGAAGTTAAATTTATCCAGCAAGTGCGTCCAGACATGCCTTATCACGCCATGAAAACTGGCTTCACTTGGGATACTCAAGATAAAGCAGCCGACATTGCGGCAGCAGAACAAGCCTGGGATCATGCCAAAGCGATGTTAGCCAATCCAGATCTGAAAATGGTGTTATTAGACGAACTGACATACATGCTCAGTTACCAGTATTTAGATCTAGAAGAAGTATTAAGCGCGATCCGCAACCGTCCAACGGATCAAACAGTAATAGTCACCGGTCGCAGCGCCCACAAAGATCTCGTGGCAATGGCAGACACGGTAAGTGAAGTAAGAGAAGAAAAACACGCATTTCGCTCAGGCATTAAAGCTCAAATAGGGATTGACTGGTAATGGATGAATTATCGCTACATGAAACTCGCGTATTAGGCGCATTAATTGAAAAAGAACATACCACGCCAGACAATTACCCACTGTCGTTAAACTCGTTAACGTCCGCGTGTAATCAAAAAAGCAGTCGTGAACCGGTACTCTCACTAAGCCAAGATGAAGTCCAAAACATTGTCGATGACTTAGTCAAAAAACACTTAGTAATAAATGATGAAAACGGCGGTAAACGCAGTGCTAAAATTCGTCATCGTTTTGGTAATACTGAATTTAGTAAAATTCGCTTTAACCCACAACAATTAGCCATTCTGACCCTGTTATTTTTACGTGGACCACAAACCCCCGGTGAACTAAGAACCCGTTCTGCGCGCCAGCATGCGTTTAATGATGTGCAAGAAGTTGAAGTGGCCTTAGAGCAACTGATTAATCATGAGTTACATCCATTTGTGGTAAAACTCAACCGCGAACCAGGACAAAGCGCTTGCCGCTATGCCCACTTATTCAGTGGACCAGTAGCTTCGACACCTAGCGTCACAGATAGCTCTGCACTGACTAGAAATAACAGTGCCGATGAAAATAATGCATTAGCAAATCGCGTTGATGAGCTCGAACAACAAGTCGCGACACTCAAAGCACAGTTAACAGAGTTACAAGAAACCGTGTTAGCATTAATTGACTAGTACTGTTAGGGAGTCAAACGTGTGACTCCCTACTTCTCTTATCTACCATAAACTATGTAAATAGCGGTGCAGTGATAATTAATTGATCGCTAATTCTTTCGCTAAATAGTCTACCAACATACGTACTTTCGGCGACAGATGACGATTTTGCGGATATAACGCCCACACAGCATCATCCGGTTCGCGGTAGTTTGGCAGCAGTTCAATCAGTTGACCTTGGTTAATATATTCCTGCACATAATAATCGGGCAGTTGCACAATACCGACACCTTTCAACGCCGCATCCACTAATACCGGACCACTGTTACAGCTAAAGTTACCTTTTACGCGAATATTACGGGCTTTGCCTTTTTCCTGAAAACGCCAATAATCTAATGTGCCTGATAAGCAATTATGACGGTCTAATTCTGACAAAGTGTGCGGCGCGCCAAAGGCACTTAAGTATTCAGGTGCAGCGCAAACATATTGCTTACGGACCGCTAAACGTTTACCAATCATGGAGGAATCACCTAATTGACCCAAGCGGATCGCTAAATCAAAACCTTCATCGACTAAATCTATTTGTTGATTCGATAACACTAATTGCACTTCTAATTCAGGGTACTGAGTCACAAAGTCATTCACTAGCGGGGCCACACTGCGTTCGCCATACGTAATTGGCGCAGTTATTTTTAACTTACCTTTTGGCGTGCTTTGTAAATTACTGATGGCACGTTCCGCATCGGCTAAACCATCCATTACCTGACGACAATGCTGATAGTAAATACCACCCACTTCGGTTACAGATACTTTACG
>NZ_JASJHF010000212.1:0-6168 GCF_033791185.1 Moritella sp.
TCACTGACATCCAGCCTGCTATTTCATAATATTGTATTGCCACTAAACCTGACGCAGAGACCGGTAAGGTATCAAACGATTTAACCACTGTTTCGATCATAAACAAATGACCATTAACAGATAAATAAACCAGCGTGCCTAATAAAATATAGATTTGACCGATTACCGGAGAAGTCTGCCCAGATGAAGGGTCTGCCATAGAAGCAAAACCTAAGCTGGTTTGCATCGCAATAATCTGCCCAGCTACAACAAAGGTTTGAATCAACATCACAGTCACAAAACCAACCGCGATACCAATCAAACTTTGTTGCAGGATTATCATGAAACTACCGAGAGAAAACAGTTCAACATTCGGCATCGGCGGAAGTACAGGGGCGACCATAGCGGTCAGAGCGAGGCAATAAAATAACCGGATCATGACTGGCGTAGTTTTAGCACCACTGACGATCATAACCATCACCATGCCCGATAGTCGGGCAAACGGCCAAATATAGCTGGCCATAAACGTCATAATATCAGCCGATAGAATTTCCACTTATTACCCTACAACTTGCGGGACTTGCAGCATCATATTAATGAAAAATTCCATTAATCGACCAAAGCCCCAATGCGCGCCATAAATAAGTGCTAATAAGGTAGCAATTAAACGCGGTAAGAAACTCAGCGTTTGTTCATTAATAGACGTTGCAGCCTGAAATACAGACACCACTAAACCAACCAACAGCCCAGGTACCACTACCGCACATACCAACAGCAATACCGTCCACAGGGCCTGTCGAAATATATCTACAAAGACTTCAGGTCCCATGACACTGCTCCCAACTATTGATGAACTGATTTATGAACCGTTCGCCGAGCTTATTTATAAACGGGCTGATGAACTTGCATACGCATTGGTATGAAGATGGATATATACAGAGCGTCGTCATAAGCCGAAACTGCTCGCCAACGTCCCCATAATCAAACTCCAGCCATCAACCAGTACAAATAACATCAACTTAAAGGGTAAAGATACAATCATAGGTGATAGCATCATCATACCCATCGCCATCAAGATACTCGCCACGACCAAGTCAATAATCAAAAAAGGAATAAAAACCATAAAACCAATTTGAAAAGCAGTTTTCAGTTCACTGGTCACAAAGGCTGGGATCAATACTCTAAAAGGTACTTCTTCCGGAGAATTAGCTTTCACTTTAGCAATGCGCATGAAAGTATCAATGTCGGTTACCCGGGTTTGCGCTAACATAAATTGTTGCATCGGCAACTTAGCCTGTTCAAAGGCTTGCATCGAGGTCAGCTCTTCACTCAAATAAGGCTGCAGGGCATTATCATTAATGCGCTCAAATACCGGTGTCATGATGAAAAAAGACAAGAATAACGTGATGCCGACTAATACTTGATTAGACGGACTCTGCTGTAAACCCAGCGCTTGACGTAAAATAGACAGTACAATGATGATACGGGTAAATGAGGTCATCATGATCAAGGCGGCGGGGATAAAGCTCAGCGCTGTCATCATGGCTAAAATTTGTAATGACACTGAATATTCTTGCGAGCCATCGTTATTAGTGATGACTTTTACCGCCGACATCACCGAGTTATCGGCCCAGGCAGCAGAGGTAAATACTACCAATATTAATGCCAGTAAGATCGTAAACTTATTTTTCATTATGCTGTTTCATCATCTGGGCTAATTTAGTAGCAAACGGATTGAGCTCTTGCTGGTTATTTTCAAGCGGTTGCTGCAGTTCTTTCAGCAAGCTTATTTGCTGTCCGGTCACACCAACGAGCACTTGATCCGAACCCACTTGTACCACCATGATCCGTTCTTTCGGTCCTAACGGTAACGTGGCAATAACTTGTAATTGTTGATGATTACTACCAAATACCCGAGACTTTTTGGCAATCCAAGCTAGTATCACGATAACGACAATGACCACCAGCAATGATAATAGCCATTGCAGCATATCGAGATCGTCCATACTACTTCAGCTTTTTAATACGTTCGGTTTGGCTTATCACGTCAGTTAAACGAATACCAAATTTATCATTAACAACAACTACTTCGCCATGGGCAATAAGTGTACCATTAACCATAACGTCGAGTGGTTCACCCGCAATACGGTCAAGTTCAACAACAGAACCTTGGTTTAACTGTAATAAATTACGAATACTAATTTTACTACGACCGACTTCCATTGAGATCACAACTGGGATATCAAGAATACTGTCTAGTTTTTGTTGATGTTCAGCCGAGAAGCCATTGCCATCATTGTTAAAATCTTCTAATTCAGTAGCTTCAACAGAACTTTGCTCTGCCATTGCGGCCGCCCAGTCATTTGCCATCTGATCTTGATCTGTACTCATTTCAATACCTTATTTTTCATCATTTTCATCGTCTAACGTCAATAGTCCACCACGTAATGTTACGTGGTCGATATCAGATTTAGTTAAATTACTCACTTTCAGTTTTTTGCTAATCTTAACTGCAACATTATCTTTATTTCGACCAAGTTTAGCCTTGTAACTTGGTAAATCTTCAATAAATACGGTCAGTTCTTCTGGCATATCAATTGGGATGATATCCCCTGCTTTCAACTCCATTATTTGTCCTAACGTGAGTTCAGTTTCCAATAACTTGGTACTGAGCTCTACCGGGACATCTAAAATCTCTTCTTTTAATGCCGAGCTCCAACGTTCATCGGTATCTTCTTTATCACTTTGTACACCGGCATCGAGTAATTCACGGATCGGCTCTAGCATCGAATACGGCATCGTAATATGGAAATCACCACCACCGCCATCAAGCTCGATATGAAACGAGCTCACCACCACAACTTCAGTGGGGCTAACAATATTTGCCATCGCAGGGTTAACTTCCGAATCGAGATATTCGAACTCAGAGTCCATGACTGGCGCCCAGGCTTCGTGATAATCTTCAAACACTATCTTTAACAACATTTGAATAATGCGGCGCTCTGTCGGCGTAAATTCACGGCCTTCAATTTTGGCATGATAACGTCCATCACCACCAAAAAAGTTTTCAACCAAAATAAACACTAAACGCGCTTCCATGGTTACTAGCGCGGTACCTTTTAATGGACGAAAGCGCACCATATTCAAACTAGTCGGCACGAATAACGTATGAACATATTCACCAAATTTAAGCATCTGCACGCCATTAATTGATACTTCGGCAGTACGACGCATCATATTAAATAAGCTGATCCGCATATGACGAGCAAAACGTTCATTAACCAACTCCAACGTTGGCATACGACCACGCACAATACGGTCTTGAGATGAAAAGTCAAAATCAACAATACTGCCACTGTCTTCGACGGTTTCAAATTCATCCTCTTCAACATCATCGACACCATGTAATAGCGCATCAATCTCGTCTTGGCTTAATAAATCACTCACACATAACCTACTGCATTACAAAACCAGAAAACAGGATTTTTTCAATCGCCACTTTTCCGGTATATTTTGTCAAAATGTCATTCACACTCATTAATGAGTCCGTACGTAATAATTCTTTACCTTCATACGTCGCAAGTTGCTGCTCAGTCGTCGCGCTAAAGGCTTGTAATAATGTACTCTCAATCAAGGGTACATTGGCTTTAGCTAAGTCCTTATTGTCACTGCCGCGCACCATTAGTTGCACCTTGATCTGCACTAAACGTTCGCGTTTTAAGCCGACAATATTAAACACAAACGGACGCGGCATTGCAACGTAATAGGCCGTAACATTGGCTTTTCTATCGACACTCTTCGTGGCTACCTCGGCACTTTTAGCCGCAGGACTATCATCTCCACCTAACAAGAAAAAAGCAGTACCGCCACCAGCAAGCGCTAATATTAAAATTACCGCAATGATAATGATTTTCTTATTACCCTTACCTTTTTCGTCTATTTTTAAATCTTTGTCGTCGGCCATTATCGTCCTTAAATCGAATGTACTATTACGCTATATGAATGCTAATTACTGTCACTGATTAAACAGCTTAGGCGTAAAAGTCTACCCCTTTAGCGGAGTCTTGCCAATACTGAGTCGTGACAGGGACTTCAGTCTGTGGATCTATCGCATAATTAGCTTCGTTATTGCTATTTTTTTGTCCGTTTTCTTGTCTTGATTGCTGAAATGCAGATTGTTGCTGCTGGCCACTATCAGCTTGGACCTGTGTGTCACCCAATGTCATGCCCTGCTGTTGTAGCATTTCACGTAATTTTGGCAGTTGTTGCTCGAGTAAATCTCGGCTTTGATGGCTCTGCGTTTGGATTGTCACATTTAACTGGTCATTTTGCACAACCAATTTGATATTCATACTGCCTAACTCTGCTGGGTCTAAACGGATTGTTGCACTTTGTAACTCTTTACCAGCCATGATGGCAATTTTTTCATTTAATTCTGAGCTGGCTAAATTATTATTTAGATTAACGCGCTTCTCTAATACTTGCTGTTCTGCATCAGTTAACACAGGCGCTTTTGGCATTGTACGCGTTGCTTGTTCTAATGGTTCAGGTTTACGTGCAGATTCCATAATTTGTGCAAAATCTAATTGTTCTATAGGTTCAGCAGGTGTCGTTGGCAATAGATCTGATTCTGAATTGGTATTATTGTCAGCCGCAATATTTGCTTGGCCAAAGGGGATGTTTTTACCACCAGCAACTTCAGCAAGCGTCGCTGAGAAACTTGATACATTCACGGCATCTAATTTACCGCTATCCAACAATCCAGTTTTCGCCGTCAAACTTTCGCTATTTGCCGTATCAGCTTTCGATAAACCAAGTTCTCCTTCAGTCCCCCCCGTCATAGCTGACGCGATCGGAGCAAGCAAAGTCGCATCAGGCACTATCAATGGGTTATTCGCTTGCACCTCTGCGGTTTGATCCATCGCAAGAACCAGATTTGCGGCTGATTTTTCTGTGCCATTGTCGTTTTCTGCGATAATTAACTCACTGTCAGTGAACTCGCTAACTTGTCCTTGATAGGCCTGCGGGTCTGCAACGGTATCTGCCGCTAAGGCAATATTCGCCTCACCCACTTGCACAGGCAATTTATTACCGTTAGTGTCATGTTGAGCCTGGGTACTAAGGTCAATGGCCGGTTTTTCTTGTAATAACATCGATGATTGACCAAGACGAGCTAAAAAATCATCACTGCTTTCGGGCTGAGATCCAGCTTGTGTAACCATATCATCGGCAATAGTATCATCGCTAAGAGTATTATCGGTAATAGTATCATCGACTTCAGTCTCGATAATGGCGTCATCAACCGTATTAAGCAGCGCCATATCATCGCCTAAACCATCCTTGCTATTACTGGCTGCAAGCGTGTTTTTAGACCCGACAGTTAAGTCTGTTTTATTCTCATGATTAAACAGTGAGAATAATTTTGAAAAGCTACCTTCGGGTGCATTAGGCTCAGCGCCCGCACTCATATCAACACTGGCATCACTTTCTGTATTGAGGGACTGCGGTTGTTTATTGGCCGCAGGCGTATCCGTCATTGCTGGTGATTTATGTAGAGAGAAAGTCATAGTTCAAGCCTAAGTATTATAAAGTAAAGGTCTATAGGAAAATGACTGCAAAATTCACGCCAGCTTATTCTACACCTTATTTATAGATTATTCTTACGCTTGAAGAATTGGAAATTAGAAAATTCATCAAGATCTTTTTGCTCACGTCGATGTTCGACAAGTTTTGCGGCGACTTTACGCTTATCTAATAATAAACCGAGTGCATCACGCTTCTTACGGATCTCCATCCAACTAGCATGCTTGTGCTTGACTGTTTGTTGAATATTATCGAGTGCTTGTTTTTGTTCGAACTCAGCTAACTCTAGTTTTTTCATGAAGTTATGATAATGCGCATAACTATCACCAGAGATACCTTCTGCACCACGGTCGGTGAATTTCTGCAAATATTGTTTGCGATAATCACTCAATTGTTGCATTTGGGTATGATAACGCTCAGCATCTTGCTTGATCATCGCGTAGGCTTTTGCAGCATATTTCTCTTGTTCTTCAAGCTGTTGGTAAACACGCTCTAATGCGGTATTAGACATATTATTGACACTGTTTCATTATGGAGCTGCAACACCTAAATGTGGCGCAATTGCAGTCAGCATTTCTTCACATTGTGAAAACGGAATAACTTCTT
>NZ_JASJHF010000213.1:0-11931 GCF_033791185.1 Moritella sp.
ACGTTGATATCCAATCTGGCTCGGGCGGTACTGAAGCGCAAGATTGGGCAAACATGTTACTACGTATGTTCTTACGATGGGGTGAGGCACACAAATTTAAAGTTGATCTGATTGAAGTATCAGCTGGCGATGTCGCTGGGATCAAAGGCGCGACTATCCGTTTGGGTGGTGAGTATGCTTATGGTTGGTTACGTACCGAGACCGGTGTACACCGTTTAGTACGTAAATCACCATTTGATTCAAGTGGCCGTCGTCATACATCATTTGCATCGGTATTTGTTTATCCTGAAATTGATGACAGCATCGAGATTGACTTGAATCCATCGGATTTACGTATTGACGTTTACCGTGCTTCGGGCGCGGGTGGTCAGCACGTAAATACAACGGAATCAGCGGTACGTATTACTCACTTACCCACTAATCTTGTTGTACAATGCCAGAATGATCGTTCGCAACATAAGAATAAAGATGCGGCAATGAAACAAATGCGTGCAAAACTGTTTGATTATGAAATGCAAAAACAGAACGCAGAGAAACAAATAGCAGAAGACGCTAAATCAGATATCGGTTGGGGCAGTCAGATCCGTTCATACGTTCTGGATGACTCACGTATTAAAGATTTACGTACTGGTGTTGAAACACGCAATACACAAGCCGTTTTAGACGGTGATTTAGACAAATTTATTGAAGCTAGCCTGAAATCAGGTCTGTAAAAAATAGGGTTAAATAATGACTGAACAGTTACAAGATGAAAACAAACTGATTGCTGAACGCCGTGCGAAATTAGATCACATTCGTACTAACTGTAAGGCAAATGGCCACCCTAACGATTTCCGCGTAAAAGATAAAGCGGCAGATCTACAGGCTTCATTTGGTGAAAAATCAAAAGAAGAATTAGTTGAAATACAGCACGTGGTAAGCATCGCGGGTCGTATCATGGCTAAACGTGGTCCTTTCCTAGCAATCCAAGATGTGTCTGGTCGTATCCAAGCATACGCAGCGAAAGACGTGCAAAAAGCACAGAAAGCTGAACTTGGTGGTTTAGATATTGGTGATATCGTCGGTATTACCGGTGCATTAAACAAATCAGGTAAAGGTGATCTTTACGTTGAGATGACGGAATATGTATTGCTGACTAAAGCACTACGCCCGTTACCTGAAAAGTTCCACGGTTTAACCGATCAAGAACAACGTTACCGCCAACGTTATGTTGACTTAATCGTGAATGAAGAGTCACGTAATACCTTCATGATCCGTTCTAAACTGGTTGCTGGTATTCGCCGCTTCATGGAATCTAAAGAGTTCATGGAAGTTGAAACACCAATGATGCAAGTGATCCCTGGTGGTGCTTCTGCACGTCCATTCGTTACTCATCACAATGCACTTGATCAACAAATGTTCCTACGTATCGCACCAGAGCTATACCTGAAACGTCTTGTTGTTGGTGGCTTTGAACGTGTATTCGAAATCAACCGTAATTTCCGTAACGAAGGCTTATCACCACGTCACAATCCTGAATTCACGATGATGGAATTCTATATGGCGTACGCGGATTACAATGATCTTATGGATCTTACTGAAGAAATGCTACGTACAGTAGCAATCGAAATATTAGGTTCTTCAGCGATGCCTTACGGTGAAGAAACGGTTGAATTTGGTGGTACTTACACGCGTATGAGCATGTTAGACGCAATCAAACATTACAACCCAGACCATGCTGAAATTAAAGAACTGACATATGACGGTGTTAAAGATCGTGAACATATGGCAAACATTGCTCGTTCACTACACATCACTGTTGAGAAGTTCTGGACTTGTGGTCAGCTATTAGAAGAGATCTTCGGTGAAACCGCTGAACCTAAACTAATCCAACCGACATTCATTACAGAATACCCAGCGGATATTTCGCCACTGGCGCGCCGTAATGATAATAATGATTTCATCACTGACCGTTTTGAATTCTTTATCGGTGGCCGTGAGGTTGCAAATGGTTTCTCTGAGCTTAACGATGCTGAAGACCAAGATGCACGCTTTAAAGCACAAGTTAACGCGAAAGATGCGGGCGATGATGAAGCGATGTTCTACGATGCCGATTACATTACTGCACTAGAGCACGGTTTACCACCAACAGCGGGTCAAGGTATCGGTATCGACCGTTTAGCTATGCTATTTACGAATACGCATACTATCCGTGACGTGATCCTATTCCCTGCAATGCGCCCACAAGCAAATAGCTAATTAGTTATTTAATTGATAGATAATAAAAAGCCAGTCAACTGATGTTGACTGGCTTTTTTGTTTTTAGACGATTGATGACAGTTTTTAGTATGCGTGGAGACTAGTCTGCTTCAACTAACGAGTAAGGCAATGGCATGAAGGCTAAGCTTGATTCGTTATCAGTGATTTTAAATACACTATCTGCTTCAAGGTTATTGGGTAGTACACTTGAGATCAGTTGTACCCCATCGCTATATCGATAACTTAGATTGACCTTGCCGCTACTACGCCAGTTCTCACCCAGTTGCAATTCAATGCTATCACCACTGTTAACTTCAGATTCAGTTGCACCGGTTAAGATCGCCATTGCGCGTTTATTGGTTCCACGGTATTTCGCGCGCGCGACCGTTTCTTGGCCTGTGTAGCAGCCTTTCGTAAAGCTAATGCCATCATAAGCTTGTAGATTGAATGCTTGTGGGATCTGAATGCTGCTCATGCTTGCGCTGACAATCGGTGCTGCCGCGAGGATATCAAGTGCTTCCCAGAATGAACCATCGTCGGTTGCTGTTTCGGCTAAGTGTTGGCTAATCTGTTGCAGTGACGCATCACTTTTTTGTAATAACACTAAGAAGCGTGGCGTATCGCCAATAAGTCGTAGTACAAAACCATTGGGCAAATGAGTGACGGCTTCTTCACCTAAGGTAATAGCGAAGGTTTTATTCAGCCACTGTTCAGCTTGCTTACCGGCAACACCATAAAGATTGCAAAATGCAGAAGCGTCGGTGAGTTCTACTTTTGAGAATACCGCATATTTCTTTAATTCTGGCAGGCTGATCGCCAATGCCTCTTTGCGCATGATGAAATAAAATGAATTACCTTTTTTGGCTACCTGGAATGTTGACCACAGTTTGCCTTTAGGATCGCAATGACCGCCCCAGGTTGTTTGTTGATCTTCTAAACCCACCAGATCACAAGTCAATTGGCCTTGTAAATAACTTAAACGCTGCTCACCTGTTGCAGTCATTAATCCCCATTGTGATAGCTCGCTTACGATCACATTTGGTAATGCATCGGTTGATGCTAGGGTCAGTTTATTAAATTGCGTCATTGTTTACTCTTCTCTGGCTGGTTTTCTCTATGGTAGAGTGAACTCACGCATTTGTCTTTAGAAGATCTTGTTTATTTTTATGGTAGAATAATTATATGGATAGCAGGATAAGGGAAAAAAATGACTGAGTTAGGTTCAAAGGCGCGTTTGCGTTGGGCTTGTCGTCGCGGCATGCTGGAATTAGATGTATTATTTCGTCCGTTTGTAGATGAAGCTTATGACGATTTATCACACCCAGATAAATTGATTTTCCAACGCTTGTTAGAAGGCGAAGATCCAGAGCTATTTGCTTGGGCAATGGGTCATGAAAAGTGTGCCGATCCAGAATTAGCCTATATGATGAATAAAATTGTCTCAAGAGTTAAAGTGTAACCTCAGGTTACGCCCGTCTAAATGCTGGTTGTTGCTGTGTATTGCAATACATAGCTCGGTACTCGGTTTGTTATTAACTTGGCTGACCCTTATCTCATTACAATTAGTTTATAGCGTAGTCATTATTGCTTTATGCAGCTATCAGTGCCGGCAACATTGGCTACGTCGTCCCTCGTTTACTTATTTCACTAATGGTTATCTACAGTTCGAACATGACGGTGAGTTATTTGCAATTGATAAGCGCTCACGCAGCGCCGACCTTTTTATTCAATTAAGTTATACTCGCCTTGAGCATCGCCGTGTGCAATCCTTATATATAATGCGTGATGCCATCGATGATAGTGATTACCGCCGTTTAGTTCGCACCATCAAAATATTGAAATAACGCTTAAACTTAATTTTTTGCAACCGACTCCTTTTTTTAAGAGCGATAAATGTCAATTTCAGCACCCTCTGCCATTTCTGAATCATTACCCCTGATTATTGCTGGACCAATATTACGGCATTGTGATGAACAGCATTTCACTTTATGGTTTGTCAGTGAGAAGCTATTATCGGCTTTAAGCTTAACTTTGCAGGGCGCCGATTTTTCACGGTTATTATCCGCTGATGAAGTTCATACAATCAAACTGGGTACCCATGCTTATCAGTATTTAATTAATGTCACCGCCACGCAATTATTACCAGCGGATGTCGTTGTTGACTATCAAATACATGATGCTGAATTAGGCGCACTATTTAGCGCTGTTACCGATCTTTGTTACGGTGACTCGCATAACCCGAACTTTATTGTTAAACCTAACATTACTGATCTATTACATGGTTCTTGTCGTCAACCGCATCATCATAGTGGCGATGCACTGGTTGCGGCGGATACTCGTTTACAGGCGGCTGATTCGCCAAACGAACGACCTGCGCTATTGATGCTAAGTGGCGATCAGGTCTATGTGGATGACGTTGCGGGGCCAATGTTATATGCGATCGGTCTAGTCATTGATTTGTTGGGTTTACCGAGTGAAACGTTTAGCTCGGCAAGTATTCCTTGCAGTGATGACATTGGTTATCAGCCAGAAGATCTGTATCGACGCCATCTCCAACTCTTACCTAAAACACAATACCCTGCAAAAACGGGCTTACATAATTGGTATGTCAATCACGCGATCTTTACCTCTTCATCGGCTGAAAATCATTTAGTTAGTGTTGGTGAAGTGATGGCCTTATATCTGCTATCGTGGTCGCCTGAGTTATGGCAGCAGATCACTATTCCCCGTGATGTGCAAGGCCTCAGCGCTGAACATTTAATTCGTTGGCAACAAGAGTGGGATAACTTACTGGTCTTTAAAGCCGGACTAAATCAAGTTCGCCGTCTGATGGCTCATTTACCCACCTATATGATCTTTGACGACCATGATGTCACGGACGATTGGAATCTAACGGCAAAGTGGGAAGAGGCGGCGTATGGCAATGCATTTTCGAAACGGATCATTGGTAATGCCTTAATCGGTTATACCTTGTTTCAAGGACTCGGTAATAATCCGCAACCTATGCTGACTAATTTAGCGGATCCGTTGGCGGATTATTTTCGGCAACTCTCGGCGCGGACTCAGGATGATTTAATTGATATCTTGCTGAAATATGAACAATGGCACTATACCTTAGCTACTTCGCCTAAATTAGTGGTATTAGATACCCGCACTCGACGCTGGCGCAGTGAATCGAATCTAGCGAAACCTTCTGGGTTGATGGATTGGGAAGCCTTGACGGAGTTTCAGCAGGAATTAGTCGGTGAAGATAAGGTTATAATTGTCTCACCAGCACCGATGTATGGCGTCAAGGTGATAGAAACGGTGCAACGTATAGCGACTATGTGTGGTGCGTCATTAATGGTTGATGCGGAAAACTGGATGGCACATCCCGGTACCGCGAATACCTTGCTGAGTATTTTTATGCATCGAAAAACCCCGCAGCAATTTGTGATCTTATCCGGTGATGTACATTACTCGTTTGCCTATGAAGTTGGCATTCGTTTTCGTCATGGAGGACCGCAGATATACCAAATCACCTGCAGTGGACTCAAAAATCAGTTCCCTGAAAAGTTACTCGTTTGCTTTGATAAACTTAATGCTTGGTTATACGGTTATTATTCACCGTTAAACTTTTTCACTAAGCGTAAACGCATGACGATCAGGGGCTATCGACCTAATAATGCTAAAGATAAGCGTTTAGTTAATCACAGTGGCATTGGCATGGTGAGTTTTGCTGAAAATGGTGCACCGAGTAAGATTTCGGTATTACACAGTGACATGAGTGAAACCCAGTTTATCCCGACTAAACATGATTAAAAAAGCAGCTAGTTAGCTGCCTTTTCAAGATGTTTTGACGGGTAAGGGCATTATAACTTAGGTTGTAATATGGTTGGCTCTGGCTCGTCAAACTGTTCTGGATAGTCGAGGGTATAATGTAGCCCACGGCTTTCTTTACGATCTAAGGCACTACGAATAATCAAATCTGCCACGGTTACTAGATTTCTTAATTCTAGCAAGTTGTTACTGACGCGGAAGTTACTGTAGTACTCATGAATTTCTTGTTGTAACAGATTTACTCGGCGTTGGGCGCGTTCTAGACGTTTGGTGGTTCTGACAATACCCACGTAATCCCACATAAATAAACGCAATTCATGCCAGTTATGCTGAATGATAACTTCTTCATCTGAGTTAGTTACTTTACTTTCATCCCATGCCGGAATGCGGTAATTTTTATGGGTTTTGTGTAATTTAGATAAAATATCATCGGCGGCAGCATGCGCAAACACAATACATTCCAGTAATGAATTACTCGCTAAACGGTTGGCGCCGTGCAAACCAGTATACGCCACTTCACCAATCGCGTATAACCCCCGCATATCCGTTTGACCGGTTAAGTCCGTCATCACGCCACCACAAGTATAATGTGCTGCAGGTACCGCTGGAATGGGATCTGTGGTGATATCAATGCCTAGCTTCAAGCAGCGTTCATAAATAGTCGGGAAATGACTAATAATAAATTCGGCAGGTTTATGACTGATATCTAAATACACACAATCACTACCCAGACGTTTCATTTCAAAGTCGATAGCCCGCGCGACAATATCACGTGGTGCTAATTCCCCGCGTTCATCAAAGCTTGGCATAAAGCGGGTGCCGTCAGCATGCCGCAAATAGGCACCTTCACCGCGGAGTGCTTCAGTTAATAAGAAGTTCTTTGCGTCGGGGTGAAATAGGCATGTTGGGTGGAATTGATTGAATTCCATATTCGCCACGCGACAACCTGCACGCCATGCCATGGCAATGCCATCGCCACTCGATACATCTGGGTTACTGGTATATTGGTAGACTTTACTGGCACCGCCTGTGGCTAAAATAACAAAGCGCGCCTTGATAACTTCTACTTTTTCGGCGTCACGGTTCCACACATAAGCACCAACAATACGGTTAGTTGCTTGATTAAGCTGTTTGGTCGAAATAAGGTCCACCGCATTAAAGCGTTCCATTAAGGTGATATTCGGATGTTGGCTGACATTATCAATGAGGGTCGTTTGTACTACTTTACCAGTGGCATCTGCAGCATGGAGAATGCGGCGATGACTGTGTCCACCTTCTTTGGTGAGGTGATAGTGTTGTTCGCCATTATCATCAGCCACCTGATCAAATGGTGCGCCTTTATCTATCAACCAGTTCAAGCTGGCAGCGGCACTACTGGCGGTAAAGCTGACCGTATCTTCATCGCACAAGCCGGCACCGGCAATAAGTGTATCGGCAACGTGGCCTTCAACGCTGTCGGCTTCATCGAAGACCGCGGCGATACCCCCTTGTGCATAAAGGGTTGAGCCTTCGGTTAAGCTGCTTTTGCTTAATACCGTGACTTTAGCTTGGTCGGCGAGTTTTAAGGCCAATGAGAGTCCTGCGGCACCACTGCCGATAATCAGTACATCGCTTTGGTATTCCGCATTTGTTCTCATAGTTTCTGCTCGATTTGTAGTATGCTATTAGGACTAACTCTAAGTAAGGCATTATAAGCTGTAAATCACTGGCAATAAAAAGTTATTTTTATTTATTTGCCTAAAATTTGATTTATTTAGCTCAATGGCGAACTTTATTTGGCGTTAAAACGAACTTTATTTATATAACGCAGTCTGAAAATTACGCATTAGTAATACTAGTGTCATCAGAATATTAAGAGGTTATGAGTTACTAATGAGTGCAAAAGAGACGGACTTGCAATTAGTTGAGCGAGTTCAAGGCGGTGACAAGGCCGCATTTAATTTATTGGTGACGAAATACCAACAAAAAGTGGCGAACCTGATCTCACGCTATGTTTCTGCCAGCGGTGACGTTGCTGATGTGACTCAGGAAGTATTTATTAAAGCCTATCGTGCGTTACCTAATTTTAGAGGTGATAGTGCGTTTTATACTTGGTTATATCGTATTGCCAGTAATACCGCGAAAAACTATTTAATTGCGCAAAGTAGACGACCACCTGCGAATGATATTGATGCCGCAGATGCTGAGTTTTACGACGGTAATGATGGCATGCGTGAGTCATCAACACCAGAGCGAATTATTCTGGCGGAAGAGATGAAAGCCGTTATTTTTTCGGTTATTGACGCGTTACCTGATGAATTACGTACCGCGATAACACTGCGTGAAATGGAAGGCATGAGTTATGACGATATTAGTATTGTGATGGATTGCCCAGTGGGTACTGTTCGCTCACGTATTTTTCGAGCGCGTGAAGCGATTGAAGTGAAATTAAAACCCTTGCTTCAACAGTAAATTAAACACAGATTACGGATGAGTAAATTTAGGTATTAATTATGATAGAAAAAGAACGTTTATCCTCCATAGTAGACAATGAAAATATTGATGCAGCACTACTTGATGAGTTAGGTAAGGATGAAACATTATCTTCAAGTTGGCAGCATTACCATCTGATTGGTGATGTGATGCGTGGTGAAACACCTGCAACGGTTAATTTAGATCTTACCCGTGCTATCACCGCTGCGATTGCTGAAGAACCTGCACTGATAGTGCCAAAAGAAAGTGCCAACGACAGCTCTTTCTATCAAAAAGTGATCCAGCCTTGGCTAAAAACTGGTGGTCAATTAGCGATTGCCGCATCGGTGACGTTAATGGTGATCACTGGTGTGCAGTACAGCAATACCGAAGCACCAATAACAGGACTTGAGCCTGCATTAAATGTGATGCCGTTTGCTGGTGTTGCATCACCGGTAAGTTTTAGTGTTGAATCTCCGGACTCGCATCAAGTGCAACCTGAGTTTACTGATGAAGAAAAAGTAGAACAGGTACGCCGTATTAATGCGTTTGTACTTGATCATCAATTACAAAAACGCATCCAGCAATAATATAGTGAGCCAGTAATGTTCAAGAAAAGTGTTGGTGTGTGGATATTGTTGTCTTCATTTTTTACGCCAGTGGCTTGGAGTGAAGTCGCTCAAGCCAAGGGCAGTGTCGATGATAGTGTTAATAACAGTGTGGCTAATCGGGCAGTGCCAGCTGGGCAGCCATTATCCGCTGACACCCTGTTAGACAATATGAAAACGGCTTTTAAGCAGCTGAATTACGATCTGTCTTATGTCGAAATTGAACGTGGCAGAATAACCCCTATGCGTTATAGTCATGGCTTAATTGATGGTGTGTCGGTGGGACATTTACTGTCATTAAACGGTAATCCACGTGAATATCTACGTCGTGGTAATATCACCAGCTTTTTTGAAGCCGAGCAACCGGGATATTCATTATCATCAACCGCTATTCCCGGGCTATTATTTAATTTAATGGCAACCGAGTTAACCCTTGATGAGAGTTTATACCAAGCTATTTATGTTGGCGGAAAATCTCGTGTGACAGGGCGCTTAAGTCAAGTTGTGCGTGTGGTGCCGAATGATAAGTACCGTTTTGGTTATTTGATCTGGGTGGATTTAACGACTAATTTGCCATTACGTATTGATATGATCAAAGACAGTGGTGAGGTGGTATTCCAAGTGATGGCAATTTCGTTATATCAGTTCCCAGATGTTACACCTTGGTTAGAGCAATTGAATTCAGTAAAGCTGCCACCCGTTTTATCAGCAATTCAAACCCAAGCCTTAATGCCTGCACCGACCAAATCAGAATGGACAGCTGCTTGGTTGCCGAATGGATTTAAGCAGATTGTGAGCAATAAGCACCAAATTGCAGGTATTGATCAGATCATTGATTATATGCAGTTTTCTGATGGACTTGTCGACATTTCGATCTATGTTAATACCAATGTCAAAGCAGGTAGTTTAAGTCAAGGATTAGGCGTATCAGGGCAAATTAGTTTACAATCTAAGATCACAGATGATATTGAGATCGTCGTTGTCGGAGAAGTACCTAGTATGACAGCCAAAAAGATTGCTGACTCCGTGGTTCGAAATCTTGATAACTAATTTACGTTAACAATCGTGACAGAGCTTGGCGATGCCAACTAGGTATTGCTATAGCTGCTCACGGTTGTTTTAAACAAGGCTTTCACCCGTATGATTATTGAAACAGCTATCGTTAAAAGTGTTACTGGTGATCTGGTTGCTGTGCAATGTGAAAGCAAGTCTGCTTGTAATCACTGTCATGCCAGCGATAACTGTGGCACTGGTACGGTAGCTAAAGCATTTCCACACCGAACCCACAATTTTACGGTCACTAAAACTGCAGATGTGGTTGCTGGTGATAAAATTGAAATCGGTTTACGTGAAAAGAACTTGGTAACTAGTGCGATGCTGGTTTATTTATTGCCATTAGCGACAATTTTACTCTCGCTGGGGATCGGTCAGTATTTATCACAAGTTTTCCAATTTGATGGTGAAGGCTTGGTTATTCTAGCGGCTTTTATTGGCGGTTATATTGGTTTTCACTGCACCCGAAAGTTAAGTGTTAAATTCGATCAACGCTTTGATTTAAAACCTAAAATGCTAGGTGTTGTGGCTCAATCGGAAGTGATAGGGCAATGGCGTGCTGATTAAAAGCAATTGAAAGATAGCAGTCATCCCTTAAATCCGTTAAAATCCGCCTCATTAAGTGTCATATCTACTAAGTATTGGATATTATCTAACTCATGAAACACATTCGTAATTTTTCAATTATTGCCCATATCGATCACGGTAAATCAACTTTATCAGATCGTTTAATTTCACATTGCGGTGGTTTATCCGACCGTGAAATGGCAGCACAAGTTCTTGACTCAATGGATATTGAGCGCGAGCGTGGCATTACAATTAAAGCGCAAAGCGTAACGCTGGATTATAAAGCGAAAGATGGTGAAATATACCAGCTTAACTTTATTGATACTCCAGGGCACGTGGACTTCAGCTATGAGGTTTCTCGCTCATTAGCAGCTTGTGAGGGTGCTTTACTTGTTGTCGACGCCGGTCAAGGCGTAGAAGCACAGACTCTAGCAAACTGTTATACCGCGATGGAAATGGATCTGGAAGTTGTGCCAATCCTAAATAAAATCGATTTACCTGCTGCCGATCCAGATCGTGTTGCAGAAGAAATCGAAGATATTATTGGTATTGATGCAATGGAAGCGACACGTTGCTCTGCAAAAACTGGTTTAGGTATCGAAGACGTACTTGAAACAATTGTAAGAGAAATTCCATGTCCATCAGAAGGTTCTGAAGACGCGCCACTACAAGCGCTGATCATTGATTCATGGTTTGATAACTATCAAGGTGTTGTATCGTTAGTGCGTATTACTAATGGTGCGCTTCGCAAAGGCGACAAACTGACGGTTATGTCGACAGGTGAATCTCATCTAGTTGATAAAGTTGGTATCTTCACACCAAAACAAACTGATACTGGCGTACTACACTGCGGTGAAGTAGGATTTGTTATCTGCGGTATTAAAGATATTTTGGGCGCACCAGTAGGTGATACGCTAACAAATACGCGTCGTCCAGCAGATGCACCAGTTCCTGGTTTTAGTAAAGTTAAACCTCAGGTTTATGCGGGTATGTTCCCAATTAGCTCTGATGATTATGAAGCGTTCCGTGATGCCCTTGGTAAACTAAGTCTAAACGATGCGTCTTTATTCTACGAACCAGAGAGTTCTACGGCACTTGGTTTTGGCTTCCGTTGTGGTTTCTTAGGTTTACTACACATGGAAATCATTCAAGAGCGTCTTGAGCGTGAATACGATCTTGAATTGATCACGACTGC
>NZ_JASJHF010000214.1:0-3885 GCF_033791185.1 Moritella sp.
CTTCATCTGTACCTTGGCTATAACTTGCAGCACTTAACGTCGAGTCCACAGAATTTCTTAATATAGGGTGCAAAGTAAAATCACTTGCTGTTGCAATAGTGTGTGTCTGTTCATTTTCGCTACCATTAACTATTACTACAATCGCATCATAGTTTGCATCAAGATCTGCTAATTCAGCGCCATCATCAATGCTCATCACAATTAAGCCTTGCGTTTGATTTTTGCCAATATTATGAAAACCAACTCGGTTAATAATATCTTCAGCAGTGGTTAATCTAAACAGTGGACTGGTAGTACGTATTTTTAAGAATTCATTAAATACGCTTGAAGCAAACATCGTATCTGACATTGCGACACTTGTTAAAGGACTTGAAGCTAACGACACTAAGTCATCGTCACTTCGTCCACCTTTATCAACGGCTAAACCTTTATTCCAGTTATTCGATGCAAAAGTGAAATCAACTAAATTGTACCAATCGCCCGCATCATAAGTATTTCGGTCTAATGACTTAGAGCGTAAGAAATCGCCGCCCATTTGTAAAAAAGGAATACCTTGTGAAAGTAAAATAATTGATTGTGAAACATTTTGCGCGCGAACACGCTCGCTGTTGCTCATATCAAAATTAAGTTTGAACTGTAAATTATCCCACAACGTTTCATTATCATGTTTTGACACGTAGTTAATCACATCAGCAGGGTCTTTGGCATACATACCAAAAGCACTTCCGGCGGCGTCAGTACCATTAAAGTTTTTCAAAACATAATCAGTTAACGTACCCGCCATACCTAATTTAACAATATCTTGCTGTTCAAATGGATAATCTGAAGAAGCGTCATTATTAAATAATGTGGCATTGCGAATGCCGTCACGAATACGATCGTTATAGGTGGCCATTTCAGTGCCTGCCATGTTTTCTTGATCGGCACGTTCAAAACCGCGAGAGTCTTTATACCAACCTTCACCATAAAAATGATTGTCAGGGTCAATGGCTTGCACTGATTCACGAGCAGCAAGCATTTGTGCTTTAGAACCTTGACTCATAATGTCAAAACGGAATCCGTCAAACTGATATTGCGCGGTCCATTGCTTTAATGAGTCGACCATTAACTTGTCCATCATACGGTGTTCAAGTGCAGTATCACTACAACAAGTCGAGTTAAGTACTGCGCCCGTTTCAATATCACGGCTGTGATAATAACCAGGAACGGTTTTATCTAATACCGAATTATCCCACAAGCCCGCTGAGTTGGTATGATTGTAAACCACATCAAGAACAACCCTAAGGCCGGTGTCGTGCAATGCTTTGATCATCGAACGCATTTCAATAATACGCGTTACGCCATCAGGGTTTGAAGCATAAATGCCGTCAGGTGCATTAAAGTGTTTCGGATCATAACCCCAGTTAAAGCTGTCATAACCACGCATTGCTTCTGTTAATTGTGCAGTTTCGTTAGTATAAGAACTGTAACCTTCAAAAACTGACTGCAAAGTAGCGCTTTCATCTTCTACACCACACACTGGTGCATCGGCGTTTAACGCACATAAATCACCAACAGTATCGGTCATATCAACCAACATTTCTGGATCTTCATTAATCGTAGCAATATCGTTTGCAGGTAACATATGGAAATGGGTTAAGCCATTTTCAACCAATGTTTGTAAATGCTGCATTGGCATTGAATCAACTTCGGTAAATGCTAAGAACTTACCGCGATTAGCCACTGAAGTACTTTCATCTCGAGCACTAAAATCACGAATATGGCCTTCATAAATAACCGCATCTTCGTAGTTTTCAATGGTCATAACTTGATGACCTTCCCAACCTTCTGGCTGTAAATCAATGTCGTTTAAATTTACAAACTGAGAATATTCACCATTAGTCGATAAGCTCACTGAATATGGGTCTGTGCTTTGGATCACTTCTATGGCTTTATTTTGATGATGATAAATTGATAGTTCAAAACGATAGAACTGACGGTCAAGGCTTGCATCACCTTGATAAGACCAAATACCTGTCATTGGGTCTTCGGTCATAGCAAAACTATTCGTCATAGCTTTAGTGGCATCATAAACGTTTAATGTCACGTTTTGTGCGGTTGGCGACCATAAAGAAACTAACACGCCGCCGTCTTCATAAACTAAACCAAGCGTTGCTTCATCGGCATCCATTTCACCTTTAGTATAAAGATCGTCAAGCACTAAATCGGCTTGTACATTGGTTGCAGCTGCTGTTTCACCATCGGTATTATAACCAACTAATACTAACTGGTTTTTCGCTATAGCCTTTGCTTCTGCAACAGTCCAGTCGCCAATAAAGGCCGGCCAATCTGCAACTAATGGTGCTGCTGCCATTTGCTCTTCAGTTAGAGTAGCTTCAACAAGTTCAACTACCGTACCACTGACCATATCGTTATTTTCAACGTCGGCAGCAATACCCGCTTCAACGGCATGATGTAATTTAACCGTTGAAACAATGTCGAAATCAGGATTCCATACGAACGTGTTCGCATCTATCCAATGTGCTTTAAACCCTTCTATAGACAATGGCTGCTTACCTAAAGAAACAACAGCGTATTCAAATATTGAAGCATTGCCGTCAAAAGTAAAATTCATTCTTTGATATGTTTCATCGTCTTGCATCAATGGCATTTGAGAATTATTAGGGCCTAAGGCCTTTCCTGCATCGTCAGTACCCGTATGAAGAATAAAGTTACCACAAGCATTGTGATCTTCTTTTAAGTTTATAATCCAATAAGCACCATAGGCTGGGTCGATACCATCAAACTGATGACCATTGCTCCAATCACTTACATCAAATGGCGCAGCATATGCATCACACGTGGCATCATTCCAAGTATGAAGTCGGTAACCTTCATAAGATGGATCGTTGGCGCTATTATCCGCCCCTTTTGCCGCACGATTATAATAAACAATCGCTTCATTGGCTGCGGGAAAATAAACTGGGATTGGGGCATTAGGATCAACGCCAACCACACATTTTTCGTTAAGTGCATCGGGTACTGTCGGCGCATCACAAGCAATAGGTGGTGGTGCTACACAACTTGCTCCTGCTACATTTGGAATGAGTGGCACATCACAGGTTAACAACACGCCTCCGGGTTCTACATCACTGCTTCCGCCACAGGCGGATAACACCATTGATACCAAAGCGATAAGCATGAATTTTGCAAGCTTAGAGGTGGTAAACATAATTTTTTCTCCTAATTCTTATAAAGTTACTTTTAAATGTCACTGAGATTAAAACGAGTAATTGAAGCCAAAATACACTTGGCGGCCAAAGTACTGCGTAGTGCCAGAGAATTCTTCTTCTCCAAAGTAACTTTGCGTAGGTTCATCGGTTAAATTATTTACTTGCACTAACAAGCCTAGATCTTCATTTATTTGATAAGATGCTTGATAGTCAATAACGGTTTCAGCGGCATAATTTACGACTTGCTCATTAACGCCCCACTGCTCTGAAACAAACTCATCGCGGTAACGTGCACTTAATCGAGTCTCAAAACCTTGATAGCCCCAAAACAGAATGGCAGTAAACACGTTTTCAGATAATCCAGGTAAAGATTGAGTTCGTTCACTACCAGCAAGATCGGTTTGAAATTCAACTTCACTTTCGGTATGTGAGTAACTTAAGTTAACGCCCAAGCCAGACCATACACTTGGTAAGAAAGAAAATACCTGGGTATAGGCTAATTCAATGCCTTTTATATAACCGCCTTCAGAATTATTCACCGAGGTGGTGAATTCTCCCACAGGATCAACATCTACTGGTACACCGCTTTCTGGGTCGATTACTGTCTCAGGGACGTAAAAACCATTTTCAGAAAAGTTAAAATCGTACATAGTGATGGTTTGAATAAATGATT
>NZ_JASJHF010000215.1:0-7722 GCF_033791185.1 Moritella sp.
CATCAATACCCAGTAAGGTCACCCCGCGCGTATCTCGCTCACTGGCTATAACAGCCGGCACTTTTATCCTCACCGCCCAATCAGTGACTGGCGACTTCGACATCGCAGCACTAAACGCAGCGTCAGGCATGGCAAAACTGTTCACCACACTCGGATCATCGCGATATGCACTGTGGTGCACTTGCACAAAACCCGGCAACGCTTTTAAACCCGATGTAACCATGTCATTAGTCATACCACGCATCAATGCTGTCATGAAAACCATTGCCCAAACAGCTACAACAATCGCAGCGAGCATAATTAAGGTG
Organism: Moritella sp.; assembly: GCF_033791185.1. Classification (GTDB taxonomy): domain Bacteria; phylum Pseudomonadota; class Gammaproteobacteria; order Enterobacterales; family Moritellaceae; genus Moritella. The sequence goes on from NZ_JASJHF010000215.1 coordinate 309, forward strand.
CGGCGATAATTACGCCATAAATTACGCCAAGCTAATTTAAACCCACTTGTTGTCGCTAACCTCATTACACCGCCCTCATCGCATCAAGTGCGTTTAATCGACGGATCTTCCATACCGGATACAAGGTGGCAAGGCATGAAAACAACATCACCACTAATGGTCCAGCAAAAGCGCCTAACAGAGAGATCTGCGGGTAAATTCTATCTGCCATATTGAACTTCTCCGTCATCTCTTCCATGCCTTCATAGGTCAGTCCATTGAAATACAAATAGACGGTAATCGACATACCAATCGCCACACCAAACACTAATCCAATCAACGCCATTAAACTGGTTTCCAACATAATTAAGCGGCTTATATTTGACGGTCTTAAACCTAATGCCATCATGGTGCCAAATTCACGGGTACGCTCTAACACCGACATCAATTGGGTATTCATCACCGAGAAAGATACTAACAAGATCAAAATGAAATACATAAACACAGCACCACCAATATCTGCTTGAATGGCCTGTTTGATACCCGGCATCAACTCATCCCAATCGCGTAATAACAATTGCTGCTTAGTATCCTTGGCAGCAATTAACGGTCTGATGGCATTTTTGGCATTGTTAAGCGATAACGGGTCGGCAGTCTTGATCACTATGTAGTTCGCCCTATTCTCGCTATAAAAAAGCGATTGAAAATAGTTTAATGATACTTGCGCTACATTTCGGTCTAACTCAGGTATTCCCGAGGTAAAGATACCAACTACAGTAACAACACCCGCAGCGATAGACCCCTCCCTATCTGAGCCCAATAATGTCACTGTATCACCAACGGTCAATTTAAGGTTTTTGGCTAAAATACGGCCTAAAATAATAGCGTTGGTATCACTCGGGGTTAAATAACGGCCCTGTTTGACCACGCCCGATATGGTTGAAGTATGTTTATCAAAGGCAGGTTGTACACCAATAACTTGCGCACCAAAAGAACGAGAATCACTGGATAACAGCGAAAATGCACTGCCACGAACACTGACCGCATCAGAAGATAATGTTTGGCGAATTTGAGTCGCTAACTGGTTGGCATTATTAATATCATAACGCTGTTTGGGTTGATCGAGATAACGACTGTCTTGGATTTGTAAATGGCCACTAAATACATCTAATGAATTATTTATCATCATATTATAGGTACCAGATTGTAGCGAAAACATAAATACCAATAACACATTTGAAAAAATCATCGCAGAAATCGTTAACCAAGTTCGGGTTTTATGCCGCCATAAATTTCGCCAAGCAAAGGTAAATATCATTGGCGTGGATTCCTTAAATTTGACAGGGTAAAAATACGATCACTGATATCAATATTAAACTTAACATCAAGCGTGATCATCTCTGTCCATTCGTCAGGATTATCAGTTTTACTCATTCGTATAGTGCTGGCAATCGCACGGCCATCGAAGGTTTTGATTTCGGTTGTTGTTAAGGTTTTGACCAGCACGTTTTCTTGATCCCAAAACTGCTGTTCAAGTAACACATAATCATCTCTGACTTTGAATACTTCTTTACCCCAAACCACTGGCGCATCATCATGGGGAATAGAAGTGATGGTATAGATTTTATGACCATCAACTTTGGCGATTTTTGTTAGCGAGTGCTGATAGTCATCAATCACATCGGTTGATTTACTTATATCATTATTGGAAAAGTCACCGCCCATCCATGACTGGCTCATCATCGACGACGGAATACGAATAACGCGATTAATTTTCGGTGAAAAGGTCCACATCTGGTTATCATCCGTTAACGTGGCGCTACCTTTATCTTTACGCGGTGATTCAACACGAACTAACGATTTTTTATCACCTTGCGTCCACGCCAACATGGTCATTTCACGTTGCCAATCAGCGCGGTGGATTATCATGGTCATTTTAGCTTTAGAGTTCTCACCTCGCCATTGCTCCATTGCCGATCTGATGATTTGCTGTGCTGACCGCGCAGGGGGAAAAATATCTGATTGATTAGCCAAGGTGCAAGATGAAAAAATAACGATCAAAAAGTAAATAAGTCGTTTATACATATGGATTCCTAAATGTAAGAGCTAACTTTATCTGATGCACTATTGTCAATATAGTAGTGATACCGTTAATCTACCCATTGAAGCGAATTGCAGAGTCGTTTTCAGACTGCTAAACTACTCGGTAAAATTACTTCGTATAATCCCAATAATATGGTTTGGGAGTTTCTACCAAGACCCTTAAATTCTTGATTATGAAGTCTGTAACTTTAAACCTAAAAACATAAAGGTAGAGACTCATGAACTATTTTAACTTACCGAAGATTGACTTACATTGCCACCTAGACGGCAGTGTTCGCCCAGAAACAATCATAGAACTTGCGCGAGAGCAAAACATTACCCTACCAAGTTATGACATTGAAGAGATCAGAACCTTAATGATCGCACCTGAAACATGTATTGACCTTGGTGAATACCTCCAGCGTTTTGACTTACCATTATCGGTAATGCAAACAGCTCAAGGCATCGAGCGCATCTCTTTTGAAGTGTTTGAAGATGCCGCTAAAGAAAATGTCAAATACCTTGAACTACGTTTTGGTCCAATGCTACACCTAGAGCAAGGTCTGACCCTTGAGCAAGTGTTTGACAGCGTCGTAGCGGGCATGAAGCGTGCTGAAGCGCTATATGACATCAAAGGTAACTACATTTTATCGATATTGCGTCACATGCCAAAAGATAGCATTAAAGAAGTACTCGATACTGCGGCTAAATACTTAAATGACGGTATTGTGGCATTCGATCTCGCAGGTGGTGAAGCGCCAGGGTTCTGCGCAGAGTTTGTTCCTTACGCACAATATGCAATTGAAAAAGGTTACCGTGTAACCATTCATGCAGGTGAGCAAGGTGTCGGTCAGAATGTATTTGATGCCGTGTCATTATTAGGTGCAGAACGTGTGGGTCATGGCATCCATATTACTGGTCATGACGGTGCATACGAACTAGTTAAAACACAAAACGTGGCATTAGAAACATGTCCGAGCAGTAATGTGCAGACTAAGGCTGTTGAAAACTTAGCAAGTCACCCGGTTAAAGCCTTCTACCAAGACGGTATTCAAATCACCATTAATACCGATAACCGTACGGTATCAAATACCACTATGACAGATGAAGTACGTAAAGTAATGGAAGAGTTTAATCTAAGCCGTGAAGATTACTTCAACATTTACAAGGTCAGTATTGAACATGCATTTGCATCTGACTCGGTAAAACAGCATTTATTGACGTTCGCAGAATAGCGCCTGCGTAACGGTGATAAGTTAGCATCAGGCGGGCATCAGTCCCGCCTTTTTAATGCCAGATATTCATTAACTAAGGCAACAGCTAGCGTTAAGCTCAGCCATTTTTTCACGTTGTTTTATATCTTGCCATACCAACGGTGCGACAATAACAAATAATACGATGTTAGATAAAGGTAAGGCTAACCAAATACCATCGACTCCCAACCATTGCGGTAAGAAATATAAAAATGGCAATTGAATTAGCATATTACCGAACGATATCGATAATGCTTTAGCGCCCTTGCCTATCGCCATAAAATACATCGAAGACAACACGATAATACCATCTAAAAACATCGCAAACAGATGCAGGTGTATACCATTCTTAGCCGCGGCAGTCAGCTCCGCGTTGCCACTAGTGAACAAACTAATAATGAGATTGGGCATCACGTTTAAAGCAACAATAAAACCCACCCCCGCAATAACCGTGACTTTTACCGACAACAACAGCATCTTTTTAATATTGTCATATTGCTGTGAACCAAAGTAATAGCTCACTGGTGGCTGCATACCTTCTGCAATGCCTTCTGCAACCAAGTAATACATTGTCATAATGTAGCCGACAATCGCGAATGCCCCCACCGTCACCGATGTACCATATTCCATGAATAAACGGTTATGCAGTGCAAACACAAAACTGGTATACAAATACATCACTAACGCAGATGAGCCTAAACTCACAATCCTTGCGGCCATGCGTGGGTGAATCATAATGAACTGTCGCTTAAACGTTAATGTTGAATGCGCTGATAGAAAATAAATAATCCCGACAATACACACAACAAATTGCGCAATGATTGTTGCGAACGCCGCGCCTTCAAGCTGCCACTGCCATAATCCGATAAACACATAATCAAGTACAATATTTAATAGCGCCCCCAGAACCATCAGTCCCGTGGCGATATTTGGGCTTTCATCATTACGGATCAGCATCGGAATTGCCGTTGCCATAATCGTTATAATGGTCGCATTAGCAAACACAGCGACGTAATCGAAACCCAAATTAAACGTAACGCCTTCACCGCCTTGAATACGCAGTAAATCTTCGCCCCATAAAGACAGCCCAAACGTTGAACACAAAGCGAATACCAGCATTAATAAAAAGCTGATATTAAATGCTTGTTGCGCTGCATTCTTATCGCCTTCACCGCGCTTTATTGATATCAAGCTACCACCACCCATACCAAGCATTAAGCCAAAACCAGAGATCACAAACGTGATCGGCCACGCCATATTGATGCCAGCTAAACCATCAACACCAACATAATGGCCAACAAAAATACCATCTATAATTTGATAAAGACCGCTGACAAGCATCGCCGTAATCGACGGGATCGCGTAACGCCAGAACGACGCTTTAATCTCAGCATCCGATGCTAAGCCGTTCTCTTGACGATCTAATGATCCTGATTGTAATGGCGCTGTACTCACAAAAACCCCTTAATAATATCAACTACGTTATATTTTTGTGAATTATGCTTGTTTTTGCTATTGATGAAAGTTAGCATCCATCCGATTTCCGGATAGTTAAAGAGAGTTTAACAAAGTGAGAGCCATAAAATGAATTGGACAGTCGATCAGTTAGAAGCATTTGTCACCGCAGTAAAACTCGGGTCATTCTCTGCCGCTGCACGGCATTTAGGTAAAGCGCAATCACGGGTCAGTACCGCAATCGCCAATTTAGAAGCGGATCTTGATATAATCTTGTTTGATCGCAGTGCCCGATTACCGGTACTCACGCTAGCAGGCGAAGATATGTACGACGAAGCAGAGGCCGTGTTGCTACAATGCCAACGCTTGCAATCTCGCGCACTAACGGTGTCCGGTGGTGAGGAAATATCTTTAACGATTGCAATGGACGAAGCCTCACCAATCATGGCTTTCCAGAATTTATTTGAAGACCTCGCGAAGCAATTCCCATTACTTAAAATCAACATTATCACAGGCTCTCAAGCCGACATTGCAAAATGGGTTGATGAAAAAAAAGCCGACCTCGGGATGTTATTCCACTTACAACGGTTATTAGAGTCGTTAGAGTTCGTTTCTATTGATAAATTTACGCAGACTTTAATCGTCGCGCCCAAACACCCTCTAGCCAACATTCCTAAACCGAAAATAGAACAATTAAATCAATTTAGACAGTTAGTTATTCGTGATCGTATGGGAATAACACAGGCTAAAGCAACATCACCTAATCATTGGCATATTGACAGTTATTATTACATCACCGAATTGGTGATCCGCGGTCTGGGTTGGGCATTGGTTCCAGAGCATGTCGCTAGCATGCATTGGTATAAAGACGCCTTAGTTGAATTATCCACCGCCCATATTACAGACCCTTTATTGATTGAAATGGGCATTGTTAAACGCCGAGATCAAGCGAATGGTCCCGTCATTAACTGGATTTATCAAACGCTAGGACTAGGTGTTACAAAATAGTGTACTTATTACTTTTGGGTTAACTTTATGTGAAAAGCTTAATATTCTACACTTAAATAGTTTTGATAAATCTAAAAAAACTAGTGATAACCTGCTTTTTAGTGCAAAAAATTTGCGGAACCTAGATTTTTATACCTTTTATGTTGCTTTATCGCAGGTTTTTTGTCAGATTAATACTCACGTAACATATCAGTGACATGTTCTGCTGATAATGAATGGAATCAATTTTTCAGACTGGATGTAGAATCATCGAGTTATAAGGGTCTGGTCATGTCTTTATTAGAAGTAAAAAATCTTCGCATCGAATATCCGTCTCGGCATGGTGTTCACGCCGCTGTGAAATCATTGTCTTTTTCTATCGAACGCGGTGAAATCGTTGGTGTAGTTGGCGAGTCTGGTGCAGGTAAATCAACGGTGGGTAATGCCATTATTGATCTATTAAGTCCTCCAGGTGTGATCGCGAGCGGCGAAGTTTTCCTCGAAGGTGAAAAAATATCTGGTTTAACGCCTGAAGAGATGCGCTCAGTACGTGGCTCTAAAATCGGTTTTATTTTCCAAGATCCAATGACGTCACTAAATCCATTGTTTACTATCGAACAGCAAATAACAGAAACAATTCTTGCGAATTTAGATGTAAGCAAAGCGGAAGCTTACCGCCGTTCACTTAGCTTGATGGAACAAGTGGGTATCCCAGAACCTGAATTACGTATTAAACAATACCCTCACCAATTTTCTGGTGGTATGCGGCAGCGTGTCGTTATCGCTATAGCCCTGTCTTGTGAACCCGATCTAATCATTGCTGATGAACCAACGACTGCACTTGACGTATCAATTCAAGACCAGATTTTAACCTTGATCCGCGAGCTGTGCCTCAAGAAGAATGTTGGCTGTATGCTCGTTACCCATGATATGGGCGTCGTATCAAACGTTACCGATAAAATAGCGGTTATGTACCGTGGTGACCTTGTTGAATTTGGTCCAACCAAGCAAGTACTTAGCGAACCTAGCCATGATTATACTCGTAGCCTTATTTCTGCCGTACCCCGTTCCGATATCAAACTAGATCGTTTTCCGCTAGTTAGCTATATCGAAGAAGCGGCCGAGATGAAGCAAATCGACATTAAGAACCACTGGTTAGGTCAAAGTGAAGATCAACGTGATTACCAAGGACCGCTACTGACTGTTGAAGATGTAAGCCTGCGCTTTGTAACCAAAGATTCATTCTTTGAAAGCAAGCGTGAATACGTACAAGCATCAAACCAAGTAAGCTTCGAAATCAATGAAGGTGAAACCTTTGGTCTGGTGGGTGAGTCAGGTTCAGGTAAATCAACCATTGCCCGTATTATCGCCGGTCTTTATGCCCCGAACGAAGGTAAGATCACGTTTGAAGGCATTGACTTGACAGCATTAAAATCTGAAAAAGAACGTCGTCCTATTCGTCGTCAGATGCAAATGGTATTCCAAAATCCATACACCTCGATGAACCCAAGAATGAAAATTTTTGACATCATCTCAGAACCTATTCGTTTTCATAAACTGGCCTCGTCTGAAAAAGAGATCCGTCAAATTGTGCATGATCTACTTGATCATGTGGGACTGGGTAGAATGGCAGGGGTTAAATACCCACACGAATTCTC
>NZ_JASJHF010000216.1:0-8909 GCF_033791185.1 Moritella sp.
ATCCTTACCGTGAAGTTAGCTTCTAATTAGTTAACCGCTAGGTACAAAAAAGGGCGATTCAGTTAATGCATCGCCCTTTTTTTGGTTACTGTTTTATATTGAATTATTAAGCAATGTTAATACTTGCTGATAAGGGTAGGCTTGTAGTGCGGCAAAGTTACTGATCTTTTTCGCTTTCATCTTCATGAATAACGGCGTGCTGATACCACATAAAAAACGTGTAATTAATACGGGTGTCGGCGGTTTATCACACGCACTAATAAACGCTTGGCTTAACGCTTGTACTTGCTGTGCTGGTAATGCGGGCATGGTTGTCGGTAATGGCAACCGTGCAATCCGTCCCTGACAAACCGAGCATGTCCCACATTGCGCTGGTGCATTATCATCTCCAAAGTAGGTTGATAAGCCTTTACTCAAGCATTGTGAACTCTGGATATACTGACCAACCGCATGCACACGTTTAATTTCACTGGTCTCTTTGGTGGCAAACTGCTGATGTAGTGTTGCAGCTAACTGTTGGCTATCAAAACGTGAATTTAATATTTGATATACATCGGTCATTAATTTACTTTCCAGTACGATATTATTACGCTCATGTAGAAACTCAAGTGCCGTGATTACGCGACTACGTTGTTCTTGATAACCTTCGCTCATGCGTTCGAAATTAACGGTTGCCCAAGTGCGTTTAGCGGGGGAGGCGTTAAATATTTCTTCAATAAACACGCGTTTTTCATCACTAAACTGATTCAGGATCTGTACTGGATCTTTTAAGAATTTAAAGCGGTATTCGGCAAAATAAGAATAGAGCGGCTTGATAATGCCCTGCATTTCTAAATAGACGAGTAAGGTTTTTAACGGCGCTTGACGTAGGTTACTGCTCATTGATAGGCCGTATAACGTGTGTTCCCATTCAGTGCCTGCCGTTTGGATCTCGGCGAGCACCGCTTGGATGCCATCGAGTTCTGGGGTGTCACCGTAGACAAAGTTTTCGAGAATACTTTGATTGTCTAAATTGGCGAGTACTAAGCATTGTGAATCGTTACCATCACGGCCTGCACGGCCAATTTCTTGACTGTAGTTTTCAATGGATTTTGGTAAGTCAAAATGCACGACGTTGCGAATGTTACTTTTATCAATGCCCATGCCAAAGGCGATCGTGGCGACAATACAGTCAATGCCATTACGCATAAAATTTTGCTGCACTTCTTCACGTACTTCTGTTGGCATACCTGCGTGATAAGCCACCGCTTCAATGCCTGTTTGTTGCAGGGCGCTGGCTAACTCTTCTGCAGTTTTTTGTAAGGTGACATAGACAATGGAAGCTTGTCCTGACTTTTTACCTAACCAACGAGTCAGTGCATGCAGTTTTTTGTCTTGGGCAATCGGGTGCATTAACAAGCTAAGGTTCGCGCGATGAAAACCCGTTTTGATAATCGCGTCTGGTTTGATATTAAACTTCGTTTCCATGTCTTTTATAACCGCAGGCGTGGCGGTTGCAGTAAGTAACAAGGCTTGTTTAATGTTTAGCTCTTTTTGGTACTGAGGAAGTTTCAGATAATCGGGACGAAAGTTATGCCCCCATTCTGAAATACAATGCGCTTCATCCACGACTAATAATGAAATCGGTACTTGTTTGATGAATTTTCGAAAGCGTTCGTTCTTCAAACGTTCTACCGAGATCATCAAGATCTTAACTTCACCTTCGCGTACTTTCGACATGGTATCTCTGACTTCATCGACGGACATACTCGAATCAATTTTAGCCGCAGCGATATTATGTTTTTTCAAGAATAATAGCTGATCTTGGATCAAGGCCAGTAAGGGCGAGATAACCAAGGTTAAATGTGGCAGGTGTAATGCCGACACTTGATAGCATAACGATTTCCCTGAGCCTGTTGGGAAAATAGCTGCACTTGAATTGCCACTAACAATATTTTTAATTACAGCTTCCTGGCCTTCTCTAAATTGATCATAGCCAAAGTAGTGTTGTAATGTTTGGTGCAGCATATCTGTATCTCGTATTATGAAATCAAAGGGCGTTGAGCTGGGCAGTATATAGTTTTTTGTTAAAAAAGTGATCCCGTTTATGCAGTTAAACGCACGTGAGTGCTATATTTTTAACAGTCAATCACGATATTACAGGATGTATGATGAAGTATAAGCAAAGACTTAGCGTTAGCCTGCTAGCGATGACGGCCTTGATACACTCTGGGATTGTGGCCGCAGAAGTATTTGTCGCTCCCTTTGGTGGTTATTCGTTTGGAACCACTGATTTTTCAACAATAGACAGTGAAACTGAAGAAGAGAGCACGGTTAAAATTGCAGAATCAGAGCATTGGGGGGTGATGGCTGGCGTGACTACAGCAGATCCCGGCAACATTTATTTGCTGTATAGCCACCAGTCAACCGCGTTTAGTATTGGTGATAATTTAAATCAGTCCGAGATCAGCCGCTTTGCTATCGACTATTGGCATTTAGGTGGATCTTTATACTTCCCGAAAGGTAAGTTTCGACCGTATATCACTACCAGTGCCGGTTTAACGCACATGCGCCCAGAAAATGGCTTCTCTAATGAAACCAGTTTCTCTATGGGGATTGGTGGCGGTGCTGAGTATCAATTTACTCCAAATTTTGCTTTGTTTGCAGATATGCGTGGGTATGCCACATTTGTTAATAGTTCGCAGGCGCTGTTTTGTAATAGTGGTAATTGTAAGTGGTTGGTTGATTCCGAATTAATGTGGCAAGGGCAAGTGAATATGGGCGCAAAACTGACATTTTGAGCTATGCTCAGTTAATATTTTAAATAAAGCTTACACACTCGTTAGTTAGTCTTAAATAGATATTTATTTATGTATTTCAAGTGGATGAAATGAATCATCGGTTCCGTTAAATTGTGGGGAAGTCGCTTCAAATGAAACGACTTTCAATGATGGCAAACTGTTACAAAAATATATAAAGGAATAAATAATGACATTAACAAAAAAGCTCACGGCTGAGTTTATTGGTACATTTTGGCTAGTCCTCGGTGGTTGTGGTAGTGCTGTTTTAGCCGCTGGATTTCCAGATGTGGGCATTGGTCTATTAGGTGTATCACTGGCCTTTGGTTTAACGGTATTAACGATGGCATTTGCGATTGGACATATTTCCGGTTGTCATCTAAATCCGGCTGTTTCAATCGGACTTTGGTCTGGTGGTCGTTTCTCTGCGGCAGAACTGGGTCCTTATATTTTTGCCCAAGTATTAGGTGGTATTGCTGGCGCAGCAACCTTATATGTTATTGCCAGTGGTCAGGCTGGTTTTGATGCCAGCGCTGGTTTCGCATCGAATGGTTATGGTGAACACTCTCCTGGTGGTTATACCTTCGCTGCGGCATTAGTGACTGAAGTTGTCATGACGTTCATGTTTTTGATTATTATTTTAGGTGCGACTGATAAACGTGCGCCGCAAGGTTTTGCCCCGCTTGCCATTGGTCTTGCCTTAACCTTAATTCACTTAATTAGTATCCCTGTTACCAACACGTCGGTTAACCCCGCGCGTAGTACTGGTGTGGCTATTTTCCAAGGCGATTGGGCGTTGTCGCAACTGTGGTTATTCTGGGTTGCACCTATTGTTGGCGCGATACTCGCGGGTATTGTCTACCGTTGGTTTGAAGTGGAAGATAAAGCCTAATATCGCTAATTTTTTGTCATTAAGCCATTTTAGTTAATAGCCTACGACATCGAAGAAGAAGATTTCGTGGGCTGTCACTCGGTGTTATTTAAACGTAGTACTTAGTTTTTCAATATCCCCCGCACTTTTGCTGACTTCAGCACCATAGTCATGAACTTGATTTGCATGTAAGGTATTTTGTTTAGAAATACCATCGATAGTATGGATGCTTTGCGTAATTTGATGGGCAACGATACTTTGCTGTTCAGTCGCCGTCGCTATTTGCGCTGTCATATCACTCACATCATCAACATTGGTGATAATATTCTCCATTGCGAGCTCTATTTTAACACTATCTTCTGAGCATTCTTCTGCGTTAGCTTTGTTGGTCAGCATCACCTTGCTCCACGTGGTTAAAGTATTTTGTAATTCAACCACCGAGGTCTGAATTTGTACCGTAGCTGCTTGAGTGCGACTGGCTAAATTTCTGACTTCATCGGCAACGACAGCAAAACCTCTACCTTGTTCACCCGCTCTAGCTGCTTCAATTGCGGCGTTAAGTGCGAGCAGGTTGGTTTGATCAGCAATGCCTTGAATCTCACTCATGATAGCGGAAATATTATTTACATCACCAACCAATTCAAGCGCATTTGAGGCCGCTTTATCGACATCACTCACTAAGCTTTTCATTTTATTTTGGGTTTTTCCGATAATTTGGATGTTTGCCTGACATTCATTTTGTACGACTAAGACTTTATCGTGAGTTTGATTGGTATTTAAACTAACCTCTTGAATGGTCGAACTCATCTCGGTAATTGCAGTTGAAAATTGGGTTAATTGATCTCCTTCTTCTTGTATACCGACCAGCATTTTTTGAGATTCTTGCTCTAATTGAGATGCCAGTTTTGCCAGTTTTCGTCCCGAGTCGTGACTACGACCTAGTATGGTTCTGATCCGTGCTTTATATAATTCTAATGGATAAGAAATAATGGCTAATAAACCATGACCTGAAAAAATAATTCGTGAGGGGCTATCGAATAAAGTTTTAGTTTTGGCGACGTATTTGGGAAACAAAAATAATTCTTGTGTAAAGAGCAGTGAAATAAGGCAAATAGCAACGAGTAGTACGATTGCTGGCAGAATAGACGTGGTAAATACAAAGTTAGTAAGCACGGCCGCAATAATAACTAGCATCGCCATTATGCGTCGTAAGTTAATGTTTGACTGAAACTCAGAAACTGATTTGTTGTTGTTTAATGTATCATATAGCTTTTGGGCTTGTTGTTTTTGTTTGTTACTGGGTAATGTTCTAACTGACTGATAACCTGTGACTCTATTGTCGTTGTAGACAGGGGTTACATAAGCATCTACCCAATAATAATCGCCATTTTTACAACGGTTTTTAACCATTCCTCGCCACGAATCGTTACGTTTTAGCTTATCCCATAAATCTGTAAAAGCGTCTTTAGGCATTGATGGGTGGCGCACGATATTGTGGTGCTGACCAACTAATTCCTCAAGTGTATATCCAGCCACAATACAGAATTCATTATTGGCGTAAGTGATCCTTCCATCAAGGTCAGTAATCGAGACTAATTGTTCTGACGATGAGAACGTTTTTTCATTATTTGTTATATGAGTCATTTCATCCCTTAAAATCATAATAGCGCATAAATATATGTGCCATTTGTATAATAGTTAAGGAGCATGAAACGACCACAATGTGGTTCACACTTTAAGCCATACGGGGTGATACCATTCACACTTATCATTATAAGGTGTAGCATTTTATAATTTACATTATGAATAATTCATAACTCAGGATTTGCGTTGTGCGCGAGTCGGTATAACTTTTTTAATCTCAGTAGTAAGAGAGGCAACTGTGATGATGATTAATCCCGCGACAACCCCCCACAGTGCTGAGCCTATATTCCATAACGTAAAGTCAGATGCGGTAACTAAAAAGGTCATCAGTGCAGCTTCTTTATGAGGTGACTCAATAAAGGCGTGCTGCAAACTACTGCCGATTGTCGAGAGCAGTGCAATTCCCGCTAGCGCCGTGATTAATGCTGTTGGCATGGCTTGGAATAAAGTCATTAAGCTTAATGCACAAAACCCCATTAGCAGATAGAAGGCTCCGCCACTCACCGCCGCCCAATAGCGTTTTTGCGGATCTGGATCCGCTTCTTGTGACATACATATCGCGGCTGTGATGGCCGCTAAATTAATACCAAAGCCACCAAAAGGTGCTATCAGCATATTGGTAATGCCTGTTACTGTCATTAATTTGGATACTGGGGCATGGTAATCATAGGCTTTTAAAATGGCAATGCCGGGCATATTTTGAGTTGCCATCGTGACCAGAAATAACGGTAAACCGATATTGATTAGCGCTGCAATATTCCACTCAGGCTCGACATAAACAAGTTGCCCTAAGTGCCATTCTAAATCAGGCATCACAAATAACCCTTGCAGCCAGGCTGAGGTGATAGCAACGATTAAAATCGCTAACATAGCAAAACGAGGCATAAGGATCTTGCTGATTAAAAAGGTCATAAACATCAAGCCAACCAACAAGGGGGATTGATTCATGACATTAAATACCTCAATACCAAACGACAGTAATATGCCTGCCAACATAGCACTGGCTATTTGTAATGGCACGCGATTCATTAGTTTTTCAAACCACCCCGTGATACCTGATAATGCAATCAGACTCGCCGAGAAAATAAAAGCGGCCACGGCTTCGTTAATGCTAAACCCTTGAGTACTGGTTATAAGCAATGCAGCACCGGGTGTCGACCATGCGATTAACAACGGCGTGCGGTAATAGAGAGACAAGGTGATTGAAGTAATGCCCATGCCAAGCCCTAGCGCGAAGATCCAGCTTGAAACCATCACCAAATCGGCACCTAAATTAGTCGCGGCTTGATAGATTAATGCAATGGAGCTGGTAAAACCGACTAAAGCAGCAATAAAACCCATGTTTATTCGGTTTAAAATGACACTGTTCATGGTGGTGCTGCTCCATTTATTCTATCGACACAAGAGTCTTTGTACGTAATAACGCACAAGCTAGATTTGCAAAATAACACTGTATGTTATAACGCACAAGCGTTATTCTTATCACCAGTAATTCTTAGCACCAGCAGTTCTCATCACCACGATCATTCAGGTCACAAGGGGCGTTATTATCAGTATTCATGCATCGTTAGGCACTCGTCTTAAAGCAGCGCGCAGTAACAAAGGTTGGAGTTTAGATAAAACCAGCCAACATACCGGCGTATCCAAAGCCATGCTCGGACAAATCGAGCGGGGTGAATCGAGCCCAACTGTGGTGCGATTATGGAATATCGCCAATGGTTTTGAGTTGCCACTGTCTTACTTTTTAACCGACTTAGCGCAAAAAAATACATCGACCAGTGCATTAGAAAATAACGAGCATGATATTCAGATTGTGACCTTATTCCCTTATGACGCCGTGACTAAGCTTGAAATATTCCAGATAACGTTAGATCCACAACGTCAGCATATTTCGGCGCCACACAATGCGGGAGTTATCGAGCATATTATTGCGGTTGATGGCGCGATGGAATATTACTTAGCCTTAGCGGCGGATGGTACTGAGCAGGAATGGCATATTTTGCAGCAAGGCGAGGGTATTAAATTTAACGCTGACCAGCCTCATGGTTATCGCAATATGACTGGGGAATCAGTGACTATCCACAACATCATTAGTTATACCGAGACTGATTAATACGGTCTTTAAGCATGCCTATATCGGTATTTACTACTAGTTTATAAGTGAGTGTCGAGTTACGGACTGCCGCTGCACTAGTTCAGTTATCTGACTATCGGCACGATTAGCCTTCATACAAAACATGTTTATGTTATATATGTGACCAGGTACCTTGTTTGAGGTATTAATAAACTTTAGTATGAAAGTATATAAATTATATTAAGGAGCGCTAATGTTTACATTAAATATTGGTCCAGATTTGCAGTTAGCCATCGTAGAACCGTCATTCGCGGGTCGTTATTTAGATATCGCCACTGAGGAACGTGCGTATTTATCTAAGTGGTTACGGTGGGCGACGTATGCCCATGATGAAGCCTTCTTTCTTGAATTTGTACGCAAGTCATTGCAAGGTTATGCAGAGGGTAAATCGATGACGTGCGCGCTGATTTATCAACACAAAGTAGTGGGGAATGTCAGTTTTAATAATATTGATAAGGAATTAAAAAAGGTCGAAGTTGGCTATTGGCTAAGCCAAAAATACCAAGGTATGGGCATCATGACCAAGGCGGTCAGCTTTTTAATTGAATACGCCTTTTCAGAGTTAGGCATGGATAAAGTCGAGATATGCGCGGCTGCTGAAAATACCGCAAGTCGTCGGGTCTGTGAACGTTTGAATATGAGCCTAGAAGGTATTATCAGTAATTATGAAAACATCAATGGCGACATCATAGATCACGCAATTTATGGTATTCACCGTACCGATTTACGTTAAAATCTGGCACTGGTACTGACATAGGGATAATCGACATGGAAGTGATCGCATATTTACCGGCCTTACGTGCGCTATGCAAAAGCGCTGCAGTTTTATCTGCGAAAAGGCTTTGTTGAAGTCGCTAAAGGCACTGGGGATGTGGGTGATTATGTGGTGCTAAAAAATGAATAAAGCAGGCCATCGACCTGCTTAAATATGACTGAAAACCGATTGTTACCGACCTAAAGTTACTCTCTAACCTACACGCTGTTCACTGACTTTATCAACCAGATATAAGATCGAGCGGTATTCAATACCACTGTGCTCGGATAAACCGATCTCACAAGTACGGCTATTGGAATAACCCTCATTACAATTACTCGGTACTTGGCGTGCTAACGGCGATAATGCTGACGCGTTCAACTCCGGCGTCGTAAAGCCCTTATCGCCGGCAAAACCACAGCATTGAATGTCTGCCGGAATAATCACTTGTGTTGCACAAGCGCGGCTAACCTGTTCCATCACACCAGCTAAACCTTGCTTACGTGAGGTACAAGTCACGTGTAACATCACTGGCTCTGTTTGCGGGGTAATATCCACATGTTCCATTACAAATTCTGCCACAAAGCGGAAAGGTTCATAGATAGCAATGTCTTTGGTCATCAGCTCAATACTGGTGCTTGCACATGGACTGGTGTCCATTAATACCGGTAATTTACCTTGCTCTGAGGCTTCCCAAAGCGCTGCTTCTAACTGCTGTGATTTAGTCAG
>NZ_JASJHF010000217.1:0-24154 GCF_033791185.1 Moritella sp.
ATGATCCGCGAGCGTTTTAATATGAGTGAGCCTAAAACCGACGTATCTGAATTCCGCGATAATATGCAAGAGTCTATCCATCCGAATGAGATCTTCATTAATATCGAAAATATTGTTTTAGCAAATCGCCGTTATAAAGAAATGCCTAACCGTATATATCAAGAGTTCGACCCTAAATTACAAGAACAAAGTCAGGGAAAGGGTAGCTTTAAAGGCCAGTTATTGATAGAGACGCAGCCAGAAGTGCATGAAATGACATACTCTAATGCCTTTAAAGCATGTCGTTTAGTCGCTACTTTTTTCTCACAAAGCTTGATCGTTTGTTCTGCTTTACTGTTTACGCTTGTGGTATATCAAGGTGTTGATTTTTATCAGTTCATGAGTGAATTAACTCAGACTAAGAGGCATTATTCTGATGCTCAGATAATTTTAGTACTACAAGATATAAATGGATTGGTCACGACATTCTTAACATTATTATTTAGCTGGTTTGCTGTTGGCGCCGCAGGACGTATCATGGCCAGTGGCACCAGTTTATTCTGGTCTGAAATGCAGTTTAAGAGTTTATTAATGTGGATGAAAACAGAAGGTACATTTACAGAGAGTAAGATATCAACGGGTATGTCTATTCACGATTCGACCCGCTCAGAAAACGTGGTAGTACGCAGCTCAATTACGCCGTGGATTATTACCTCTCGAATTTTATCATCGACATTTGCGACCACAGGTACGAAGAACTTAGAGATGCCACGTTTCATTTTAGAAATGGAAAAAAATAATAGTGAGATGGACGGTATTGTTGATGAAATCAAAAAATTCTTACGAGGTCGTGAAGCGATTGCATCGATTACCAATGAAAAAGACCTGAGTAATGCAGAAACAATCTACCAGATTAACCAGGTATCACGCGCGCACATGGAACATTCACCTGGTAACCCAAGTCAAGCAAAGCTAGAAGAACAAGCTGCGGGTAAGTTGCTTCAAGAGCAAAGAAACACGGAAGAAGAAACTGAACGTCTCGCATAAAACTAAAAAATAACGGTATTCACACCACGGATACCGTTATTTTTAGTGTTTAAATGTCTCGCGAATTAAGAACTATAGCTATCCTTAATAGTGCTGTCTATTTGAGCTCAACTGTCTCTTTGATTCTGACCATTATACTATGTCGAATCATTTTGCTATCAATTCTGTCTGTGTTTACTCGCGATTAATTAAAGACTTGCTGTGAAAGGATGTCCATGTCTCGATCTATTTCAATCCTGTGGTTTGTACTTTTATCTGGTTGTGCAGCCGTTGTGGCGGTTAACTATGATGTGATGTATGGCGCTGAAGAAGTGCAGGATCGTACTGCCGAGCCATTAAGCCCGCAAGCATCCCATTATCTCAATCAAGTTCAACCGTTACTAAACCAACGTTGTGTGGTTTGTCATGGCTGCTACGATGCACCCTGTCAGTTAAAGTTCACCTCTCCGGAAGGTATTGAGCGTGGATTAAGTAAATCCCTGATACACAGTGGCTCACGTTTACTGGCTATTCCTCCCACTCGTCTCTATGAAGATGCAAGGACAACTCAAGCATGGCGTGAGCAAGGTTTTTCGGCGGTATTAAATGAGCGTAAGCAAGTTGCAGAAGCAAACTTAATGGCCAGTGTGCTATATCGCTCATTAGTATTAAAACAGCGAGATGCATTTAATGGCGAGTCAGTCTCAGCAGCGGTATTACCAGAAAGCTATGACTTTTCCCTTAATCGAGAGCAACAGTGTAGTTCGATTGATGAGTTTGATGACTACGAATTACAACATCCAGAGGGGGGCATGCCTTACGGTCTACCGGCATTGAGTGATGACGAGTTCACATTATTAGCGTCGTGGTTAACAAAGGGCGCTAAAATGTCGCCACTACCCGCATTATCAGCGGCGCATAATCGCGAAGTTGATTATTGGGAAGCGTGGTTAAATCAAGATTCATTAAAAAATCAGCTAGTCGCGCGTTATATTTATGAGCATTTGTTTTTGTCTCACCTGTATTTTAATGAGTTGGATACCCTTGATTCAAATGAATTGGATATTAGCTACTTTAAGTTAATCCGCTCTAAAACGCCGCCGGGTAAACCGGTCGATATTATTGCTACGCGCCGCCCGTATGATGATCCGAACACTGACCGCGTGTATTATCGTCTACAGCGAGAGCGTGAAACTATTTTAGCCAAAACCCATTTACCTTACGCGTTAAATTCAACGCGTATGGACATGTTTAAAGAGATTTTCGAACAACCTCAATACGAGGTTAAAAACTTACCGAGTTATAAGGCTGAGGTTGCTTCTAACCCATTTATCACTTTTGAGGCGATCCCTGCGCCTTCTCGCTATAAATTTATGCTGCAAGAAGCGCAAAATACTATTATGGGCTTTATCAAAGGACCTGTTTGCCGTGGCCAAATTGCCTTAAATGTTATTGATGATCATTTTTGGGTGTTCTTTGTTACACGAGAAGCACAGGCGGGGTTAAATAGTGATAATTTTCTCTCTCAGCAAAAAGCACATCTGCGTTTACCTGCTGAATTAGAAAGTAACGCCGGCGTTGTGGTGAGTTGGTACCAATACTCTCAAGCTCAGAAGCGCTATTTAGAAGCTAAAAAGCGTAAAGTTAATGAGTTGCTTAATCAAGATGCATTGCTTGACTTACACCTAGTGTGGGACGGTAGCAACCTGACTGAGAATAGTCAAAATCAGCGTGGCAATGATAATGCGGCACTGACTATTTTCCGTCATTTCGATAGTGCGACAGTGGTAAAAGGCCTGGTTGGCCAGCAACCTAAAACAGCTTGGTTAATTGATTATCCTCTGCTTGAACGTATCCATTATTTATTAGTGGCGGGTTTTGATGTGTATGGCAATGTGGGCCATCAATTAAATACCCGTTTATATATGGATTTTTTACGCATGGAAGCAGAATTTAATTTCTTGAATTTATTGCCTAAAGACATGCGCCAAAAAGAGCATGATTATTGGTATCGTGATGAAGGAATTAATTTGCAGCAGTATTTAGAGGGGAGTGAACACTTTATCTCTAAGGATTCAAATATTGATTATCAAACAAAAGACCATAAAGCAGAGTTATTTTCGTTATTGAAGATCCATTTAGCCGATGTTTTACCAAACCAATTTGCATTGGAACAGCCTAATACACCAATGCAAGAAGTCGTATTAATGCAGGTACTAATGGAATTGATGGGCGATCCAGTCAATCAGTTGGCGGAAATTTCAGTGTTAATGGTGAAGGATGGTGATAAAAAGCGTGTTTATACTTTATTGAAAAATGTGGCACACAGTAATATGTCGAGTTTGCTTGATGAAGAATCTAATTTATTACCGGCTGAGGATTCGCTCACTGTTGTTAGTGGCATTCTTGGTGATTACCCCAGTGTTTATTTAACGGTAGATGCAGCACGATTACCAACATTTGTCGCACGTTTGGCGGCAATTAAAACAGACGCAGATTATAGCGCTTGGTTAGATGATTATGGTGTTAGACGCTCAGATCCTCGATTCTGGCCGCACAGTGATATGATCCAGACGCTAAATCAGCTGTTACAGCCGATTAACGCGGGTTTATTAGATTATAATCGTTTACAAAATAGATGATTTACTAAGCTATAACCAATTGATTTTTTGGTGCTTAAAACGTACAGTAGCAGGATGTTAGAAAGCCAGATAATGGCGTAATTATATTAGAGTCGGCAGGCAAGATAGGTGACCATTTATGTCAATGATTAAACCATGGAAGTTAATAAGTCTGTTATTTATTTTACAGCTGTTAGCTGGCTGTGAATCAAAGCTTGAACAAACGCAAACAACAATTAATCAGCAAGTTGCCAGTGTAGAGAGTGATCTTAATCGATTGGGCTCTGAAATTGAAAGTGGCTCTATTCGCAATGCAAGATTGTTGAATGAGTATGCACAAGTTTTAAAACAGCAAAAACCAGAACTGTCCCGTATAGCAGACTTGATTGCTGAAGATGCAACGCGAAAGGGGCCTTTATATCAGAATCTTGTGATGCGTTTAAATGATGTAAAAGCCCAGACTGTTACGTTAGATAATTCGGGTCCTTTGCTGGATGAGTTGACTCGTATTAAAGAAGCAGCCAAACCGAGCTTGTTTAATGATGCGCTAACAGATCCAATTAATGTATTAGCCGACATGTCAGATGGTCGACTTGCCCGTGTTGGGGCTATTAGCCAATTGGCTGAAAAAAGTGCCGGTGATGGTGCTGATTATGGCGCGGGTAGCCAGATGGTCGGTAACCCAAACTATGGTGGTTGGCAAAGCGGTAGTAACGGCACGAGTTTCTGGCAGTGGTACGGTATGTACCGTATGTTGGGTGATCTGACTGGTCGTGTTGGTTATTCAAATTGGAGCCAGAATCGTCGTTATAGTTATTACAATGACTATGGGCGTTCGCGTTATACCAGTCCAAAACAAAGTGTGCAGCAATCGGCTGTTGAAACTCGAACTCGTAAATCTTTTCAACGTAAAGGCCAGTCATTTAGTTCTCCTTATGCGAAAAAGCGTTCTGGTTCAGCTGGCTTGAGTCGTTCAAGTTATACCCCAACGAAAACGATGAGTAGTTATTCAAAACCGAAAAAGTCGTTGACTAGCAGCAACAAGGCAACGCGCAATACAGGGTCATTTCGTAACAGCGGCAGCCGTACATCACGGGGTGTCCGTCGCGGTAAATAAACCGTGGGCGTAAGCTGACAACCCGAGTAAGTAAATAGAATAAGTTATGGAGAATTAAGTATGTACGAGTTTGATGGATTAACGATGTGGACGACACAAGCACTGATTATTGATTTTATTGTCATCATTGCTTTGTTTGTTAGTTTAAAAATGATCAAAGGCTGGGTATCAAATCTGCATGCTAATGATGAAATAGCCAAACGTGATAACTTTGCTTTTGGTATTAGTTTTGCAGCCGGTTTAGCGGGACTTGCAATAGTATTAACAGGTGTCACCAGTGGTGCTTTCGCGAACTCATTGTTTGACGAAGCTGTGCAAATGACAGGTTATGGTTTATTAGCTATCGCGTTAATTAAAGCGGGTCATTTTTTCCAAGATAAAGTGGCATTACAAAAAGTTAGTCTACATGATGAGATTGTTAAAGGTAACGTAACCGCTGCTTTTGTTGATTTTGGCCATATTGTAACGGTCGCGATCGTGGTGCGCTCGGCATTGATTTGGGTACTTACTGAAGGCTGGCACGGCGTGCCTGTGGTGATTGCTGCTTTTGTGGTCGCAAACATGATTATGCTACTGGTTAGTAAATATCGCGTGCGCTTATTTAAACGTACTGGTGACTGTCTTCAGCAACTTATTTTAGACGATAATTTGGCCGTTGGTATTCGTTATGCTGGTTTCCTTATTGGCTCGGGTCTCGCTATTACCGCAGCAACGGGCCTTGCACCATATTCGGCCGACAATATAGGCTTAAGTCTGATGTACTGGGCATTCTCTGCGATCATCAGCGTTATTATTTTTTCGGTGTTACAATTAATCACCATTAAAGTTATTTTATCTGGAGTGGATATTGCTGACGAAGTGATCCGCCAAAAGAACATTGGCGTTGCAGTTATATCGGCAACAGTATCATTTTCAATCGGCTTAACAATGGCGACCTTACTGGGTAGCTAATAGTCCTTAAAATAACGTGATAGCTCAAACTCGGTAACCTTATTCAGTCTTTATTATACTGTTGGTGGTACTGAGTTTGAGCTTTTTAAGTTGTAACCTCGATTTAATCTTTTAAAACTCAATTAAAATACAGTAAGGCATTGTGTGGAACACTCAGTTGTAAATAGTGATAATAAAGTAAAGCAGGCACAGAGTCGTAAACGTTCATTATGGTTTCACGATGCGTTATTAATTTCGGTCATGATAATCCTTGCTGGCTGTGGCCTGATCTATGAATATTTGCTTTCGCATTATGCGGGTAGGGTATTAGGTTCTGTCGAAAGTGCCATTTATGCCATGATCGGTACCATGATTGTGGCGATGGGCATCGGTGCATTTTTAGCGCGTTGGTTTAAAGACGCTTTTACTGCCTTTGCTTGGTTAGAAGCGTTAATTGCCTTGATTGGTATGAGTTGTATTTTAATCATTTCAGCGATGATAGCTGTTAGTTATAGCTTACCTCAGTTGTTATCGGCGACGTTTAATTTACCCAGTAATGTTGTACTTGATGGTTATCTACCGCAACAGCTAGAAAAAATAGCTAAATTCATGCCTTATGTATTCGGACTAATTCTCGGTATTTTTATTGGTATGGAGATCCCACTGATTGCCCGTGTACGCCAACAAGTATACGGTCGATTTTTAGAAAATAATGCCGGTACTATTTATGGTGCGGACTATATTGGTGCCGGTATTGGTGCGGCTATTTGGGTTTTGATCATGTTATCATTACCGATTATGGAAGCGGCGGCATGGACTGCATTATTTAATATTATTGCTGGACTGGCGTTTCTATGGCGTTATCAAGACAAGATCCGCTGGGCAAAATTGTTGTTTGTGTGCCACTTATTATTGATTGCATTATTCGCGGTTATTCTTACTTTAGGCACTGGCTGGTTAGCGCAATTAAGCAGTGTATTGTATAAAGACAAAGTGATTTATTCACAATCGACAAAATATCAGCATGTAGTAGTGACGGAACGTTACGTAAAAAACCAAGTTGATCCGGTGACTGATTTGTTCATCAATGGCCATTTACAGTTTTCTAGTGTGGATGAACAGCTATATCACGATTTATTAGTGTACCCGGCAATGATGGCTTCTAATCGTCATGATAAAGTGTTGATCATTGGTGGCGGTGACGGTTTAGCGCTACGCAATGTATGGCGTTGGCCTGTTAAGGCTGTGACGCTAGTGGATTTAGATGCGGAACTATTAGCCCTGTTTGGTGCCAATACGGTTGACTATGCTGCGCCAGAAGCGATTAAACAACGTATGTTGCGGTTAAATAAATCGTCATTACAAGACCCTAGATTAACCTTGTTTGCGACTGATGCTTTTTTACAAGTGGAAAAGCTACTTGATGAAGGCGCTAAGTTTGATACCATCATTATTGATTTACCCGATCCAAATCACCCCGATCTAAATAAACTTTACAGTGATTTTTTCTATAATCAGGTGCGCCAATTGTTAGCGGCTGATGGCGCGTTAGCAATCCAGTCAACATCACCTTATCATGCTCAAAATGCATTTTTAAGCATAGGAAAAACCGTGAAAGAGGCGGGTTTTTTACACGTAGAGCAGTATCAACGTAATATCCCATCATTTGGTCAGTGGGGCTGGACGATAGCGACAACCCGAGGTAAATCGGCAAGTCGACGAATTAGTGATTTTGATAGTTTGCCTGTGCCATCGAGCTGGTTAAATAAAGAGTTTTTGTTAGCCTCTTTTGTTTTTCCTGGCAATTTCTATGACAAAATGGCGATGATTGAGATTAATCACTTAGGTTCTGGTGTGCTGTACGATTATAACCGTGCAGCATGGCAAACAGAGTCTGAATTGTATAAGAATTAGTGACGGTGATGAAAGGTGAATAGCTTGTCACTATGTTGTTTTATTGTAATTTTAGTAAGTGAAAATAACTATGGAAGCAAAGATCTATAATCAACGCTGGTGGCTAAGTAGTTGCGATAGTGAAGTTCTCAAAGGCATTATTTCGGCCGATCTTGAGCGCGCTGGTTTTACAGTGTTAAATTTTGTTGAGCATTATTTTCAACCTCAGGGCTATACGGCTCTGTGGTTGTTGGCCGAAAGTCATGCCGCGGTACATACGTTTCCTGAAGAGGGGAAATCGTATGTGGAGCTATCAAGCTGTGCGGCATCGTTATTAGCAAACTTTGATCGTAACTTGCAAGCGGCTGCCACACAACATCAGTGGCAAGTAACGGCTTAAGTAGGCTCTTTTTGCTAACTTTAGGTATTAATAAAATAATAATTTTAAGCTCATGGCAATAGACATAGTGATCATTAACGGTTTAATGATTTTAACGCCTTTTGATAATACTAGCCGCGAGCCAAGTGTTGCCCCTAACGCTTGGCCAACGAGCATAATACCGCCCAGTGCCCACAATACTTTTCCGCCTAATGCAAAGAATAATAATGACGCGATATTTGTTGTAAAATTTAAAACTTTAGCGTGTGCGGTGGCTTTAGCTAAACCAAACCCTGCCAGTGATACAAAGGCCAACGCAAAGAAACTGCCCGTGCCTGGACCAAAGAAACCATCGTATAAACCGACCCCAAAAGCTGCAGTGACGGCAAAGAGTGTCGGTGTTAATACTTGGTGTTTATCGTCATCAGTGATCTGTTTTGAAAACAAAAAATAACCGCCGATAGCCAAGATCAAAAAAGGTAATATAACTTCCAATATGCTGGCATCGATAGATTGAATTGCGATACTGCCGAGTGCCGCCCCCACAAAGGTGCAAGCGATGGCCAGTTTCATTTTTTTCAAATCTACCATGCCTTTACGAATAAAATAAAAACTGGCAAAAAAACTTCCGCCACAAGCCTGCAGTTTATTGGTTGCCAGTGCCGTAGCGGGTGGCAGCCCGACCCATAATAGCGCTGGAATAGTCAATAACCCGCCACCGCCTGCAATCGCATCAATAAAGCCTGCCACGACGGCGACTAAAAATAATAGTCCAACAATTTCTGTTGATAATTGTAATGACATATCCAAAATCATAATGCTCTGCTCCTGCGTAATATGAGAGGGCAATATAATCTTATTTGCAGATGCAGTGCAAAGGAGTTATCTTCTTTATTGTGTGAGATAAACTCACGCTATTTTATCCGCGATTAAAATGAGTATGACTATGTATCCTAATTTACCACCGCTAAATGCCATGCGTGCTTTTGAATCCGCGGCGAGAAATGTGAGTTTTACGCTAGCAGCGAAAGAACTGTTCGTGACGCATGGCGCGGTGAGTAAGCAGGTGAAAATATTAGAGCAATACCTTGGTGTGAATCTATTCATTCGTCAGCATCGCAAGTTAGTACTCACTGAAGAAGCTAAGCCATATTTAATTAAGGTGCAGAATGCGCTGCAAACCATTAATAGTGCCACGCAAGAGCTAATATCTCAGCCTCAATTAGCACAACGTCTCGCCATCAATGTATTACCGAGTTTAACCATTAGTTGGTTAATCCCGAGTTTGGAAAGCTTTAAACTCAGTAATCCTAATTTGTTTGTGGATCTGTCCATTGGTGATTTTGCGATTGATTTTAGCCAGCATCAATATGATATCGCCATACGCAGTGGCACAACAAAACCACAGGGTTGTAATGTACTTAAGTTAATGGATGAGGATCTTTGTTTTGTTTGTTCGCCGCAATTAGCTCAGCAGATGACATCACTGCAAGATATCAATAATATGACTTTGTTGGAGCATACTTCTAGACCCGGACTGTGGCGTTACTGGGCGGATAATGTCAGCATAGTGTTAACTACGGATAACAAGTTTGGTATGGAGCATTTCTATATGCTTAGCCAAGCGGCTGTGAGTAGTATGGGGGTTGCATTGATCCCACGCTTTTTTGTCAGTCAGCAATTAGCGGATGGTAGCTTAGTGGTACCATTTTCAGCGGACTTTGTCAGTCCCTACAGTTATTATCTACTTGCGCCGACAGCGAGTCCTTTACCGTTGAAAGTGCAAACGTTCATTGACTGGCTATTACCTTTGTTTGCACCGTATCGATAAATGAGTTTGTATTCCAGCGATTTTAGCGACGAATTATTTTTCGTGATACCACTTCAATACCGGGGTGATTGTGACCATTTACAGCATTAAGTGCCATATTAAGCGCATGTTCGGCAATCAATTCAAACTGCTGTGGTAGTGATTGAATTTTACTGGGTAAGAAATCTAATAACCGATTATCGCCAAAGGTCGCCAGTTTGGTCGTGGCCATTAAACTGGGATTTAGTATTAAACAATCCAGCACACCTTCAAATAAGGTGTAAGAGGTGGCTAAGATAGCATCTGGGAATGTATCGTTATCAATCCATTGTTGGACTTGAGCTTGGCCTTGTTGTTGACTAAAGTGATCACCATAAGCGGTTAATTGTTTAACATCAATATCGTGTTGGCTTATAGCTGATAAAAATCCTTGTTCACGTTCTTTAGATATACCAAGTTCGGGCACAGCTCCCACTAAACCGATAGAGCGAACATCTTGTTGTAATAAAGCTTGAGTTAACTCGTATGCACCGTCTAAATCTTCACTAATAACGCAAGCGAAGATTTCATCATCCATCGCGCGATCTATCCCGATAACGGGCACACCATTTGCCTGTACTGTTCGGTAATAACTATGCTCAGCAGGTAAGGAGCTAGCGACTAACAGCACATCAATCCGGCGACTGAGTAAGGTTTCTGCTACTTTAATTTCGGTATCAGGGTCATCATCAGAGCAGGAAATGATTAACTGGTATCCAGCTTTACGGGCGTCACGTTCAAGTAACTTGGCTAATTTAGCATAACTGCTGTTTTCTAAATCAGGAATGATCAAACCAAATGAACGATTACTACCTGCACGTAAAGATTGCGCAGCATGATCAGGGCGGTAATTATGTTCATTAACTACAGCAAGGACTTTTTGCTGGGTCCTTTCACTAATACGGTACTTAGTGGCTTTGCCGTTAATCACATAACTGGCAGTAGTACGTGATACACCGGCTAGTTTGGCTATTTGATCTAATGTCATGGTTGTTTTATCCCTAATCTGTGCGCTCGCTCATAGTTTCTTACATGATCTGTTATTGAAAATTGTAATCAGCTTAGAAACACTTCACTATACTAGCTGAAAGGTTTCAGCAATGCCATTTATAATCACTTTGTCATCACTGAAGCCTTTTTTACAATCGGATTGCTGAAACGATTCAGCTTTTCATCAAGTAACATCAAGTAAATAGTAAAGCAAATTATAACAGCACATAAAAGTCACGTTATGACCTACGGTATTATGGAGTAAAGTTATGTTGTCACTGTCTTCGAATGACATTAAATTAAATCAATCGGCGCTGAACAAACAGCACGCTATTAAAGCGCTGGCCCAAAGCTTGGTGAATAAAACATACGTTGAAGCCAACTATGTCGAAGGAATGCTAGCGCGTGAAGCGCAGCACTCTACGTATTTAGGTAATGGTATTGCCATCCCGCATGGCACGGTTGATACACGTGACTTGGTGAATAAAACAGGGGTGCAATTACATCATTATCCACAAGGTGTGAATTGGGGCGAGGGGCAAACAGTTTACCTAGCGATTGCGATCGCGGCTAAGTCTGATGAGCATTTAGCTATTTTAAAGCAACTGACTCATGTGCTAAGTGCCGATGGTATCGAGCAACAACTACAGCAATGTGACAGTACTGAATCCATTCTTACCTTACTTGGAAGTAATGAGATTGATGAGCGTCAACAATCAGCAACGCTATTAACGACTGAGTTAGTGCAATTGGATTTCCCTGCGCAAGATTTATCACAACTGACGGCTGTTGCAGCTGGCTTACTTAAGCATCATCACTGCATCGATAATCGCGGTGTTGCGGATGCGATCACCACACCTGCCTGTCATCTTGGTCAGGGCCTTTGGTTAGCTAAAACTACTCAATCAGTTACAACCACCGCGATATCGTTTGTGACGCCAGTACAGCCCTTGCAGCAAGAAAGCTTAGCCGTTAAAGGTATAGTCATGCTAGCAAGTGCTAACAATCTGCACCGAGATAATATGCAATGTATCGTAGACTTAATTTACAAACAACAAGTTAGTCAGTTATTTAATACTGATGCAGAGACAGTAATAGGTTTATTAACAGAAGTAAAACCAAGTGGTGTTACAGCAGTGTTCACTATCCATAACAGTCACGGCTTACATGCAAGACCCAGCGCCGTGTTAGTGAACATAATCAAGAAGTTTAACGCTGATATTCAAGTTACCAATCAAGAGGGTAAATCTACCAACGCTAAAAGCTTGATGAAATTAATGTCGTTGGGGGTGCGCTGTGATGAAGCATTAACCTTTACTGCGCAAGGTGGTGATGCTGAATTAGCATTGGCAGCTATTGGCGAAGGTATTGCAGCAGGTTTAGGAGAAGCTAAATAATGACTATTCAATTAGCAAACTTAAAAGTGGTGACCGTGACATTAAATCCTGCGTTGGATTTAACCGGCCATTTGCAAACATTAGCAAAAGGAACGGTAAACCAAGTTCAACATTGTGCGTTAGAGCCTGCAGGTAAGGGCGTTAATGTAGCGAAAGTCTTAGCAGAGCTCGGCGCAGACGTAACCGTGACAGGCTTTCTAGGTCTTGAAAATGAAGCACCTTTTCGTCAGCTTTTTGAACGCATTAATGCTTCGGATAAATTTATTCGTGTCCAAGGTGCGACTCGCATTAATGTGAAATTAGTCGAAGCAAGTAGCCAGGTGAGTGATATTAATTTCCCAGGAGTGAGCGTGACTGCCGCTGCGGTTATGGAATTTGAAAGCATGTTGTTTAATCTAGCATTGAGCCATGATGTTTTTGTTATTGCTGGTAGCTTACCTATTGGGGTTACGCCTGAGATGTGTGCCAGCTGGATAGAACAATTACAGCAAGCGGGTAAAAAAGTATTTTTTGATAGTAGTAATGCCGCCCTCAGCGCTGGTATTGCAGTACAACCTTGGCTTATCAAACCCAATGATGAAGAGTTGGCTCAGTGGGCTAAAGGAGCATTACTGGCTGATAAATCGTTGCCTGAAATTGCTGAGCAATTATTCGATACCGGTATTGTTAATGTCGTGGTATCACTCGGTGCCGAAGGTGTTATGTGGCTAAACCAAGCTGGTTGGTTACAGGCTAAACCGCCGAAAATGGATGTTGTTAGTACGGTAGGTGCGGGTGATACTCTCGTTGCAGGCATGTGCTGGGGGCATATAAACAACTGGGATAAGAAACAAACATTATGTTTTGCAACTGCATTGTCAGCGTTAGCTGTTACTCAAGTTGGTGTTGGCGTAGAAGATATAAATTCGGTAGTTACTTTGAGTGAACGCATCGATATTTGCTAATTAAAGGATATTAATAATGAAAATTGCAATTGTAACCGCGTGCCCAAGTGGTATAGCAAGCAGCCTTATTGCTGCGGGTTTATTAGAAAAAGCAGTAGCTGAATTAAATTGGCAAGCAGATATTGAGTGCCATTCATCAGTGGCAGCTGTGACGTCTTTAACGGATAAGCAGATCGGCGCGGCTGAGTGTATTGTCATTGCAGCGAATACGAATGTTAATGATGCGCGTTTTATTGGTAAAAAAGTGTATCGCTCAACCGTTGATGCGGTATTTACTGATGCTAAGGCATACTTAGCGCAAGCGATTGAAAATGCGGTTGAGCTTGTTAGCTGTAATGAATTAGCGGTAAACGGCACTGAATCAACAGTGGCTACTAGCGATGCTGTTTTTAATGGGAAAAAGATTGTTGCGATAACCGCTTGTCCAACGGGTGTAGCGCATACCTTTATGGCTGCTGAAGCATTAGAACAAGAAGGTAAACGTTTAGGGCACACGATTAAAGTGGAAACTCGTGGTTCTGTGGGGGCTAAAAACCAGCTTAGTAGCGCTGAAATTGCAGCGGCTGATGTGGTCATTATTGCCGCCGATATTGATATCGACTTAGCCCGTTTTGATGGTAAGAAAGTGTATAAAACCAGTACCGGTTTAGCATTGAAGAAAACCACTGACACAATGGATAATGCGTTTAATGATGCGCAAGTGTATCGACATGGTAAAGCCGCGACAAATGAACAAGCCAGCACTGAAAAGACTGGGGTATATAAACACCTTATGACTGGTGTATCGCACATGCTACCACTGGTTGTAGCGGGTGGCCTGGCGATTGCGCTATCATTTGTATTTGGTATTGAAGCATTTAAAGAAGAAGGTACATTAGCCGCAGCGTTAATGACCATAGGTGGAGGGTCGGCATTTGCATTAATGATCCCTGTGCTTGCCGGTTTTATTGCTTTCTCTATTGCTGACCGACCTGGTTTAGCACCTGGTTTGATTGGCGGTATGCTTGCAAGTTCAACAGGGGCTGGTTTCTTAGGTGGTATTGTTGCTGGTTTCCTTGCCGGTTATACGGCTAAGTGGATAGCGGAGAAAGTACAGTTACCACAGTCAATGGAAGCGCTGAAACCAATCTTAATTATTCCACTGCTTGCCTCGCTGATTACCGGTTTGGTGATGATCTATGTGGTTGGCGGTCCAGTCTCTGCGGCAATGAATGCGCTGACGGAATTCTTAAATACTATGGGGTCGGCTAATGCAGTCTTATTGGGTATTATTCTGGGCAGTATGATGTGTTTCGACCTTGGTGGCCCAGTAAATAAAACAGCTTATACCTTTGGCGTCGGTTTATTAGCGTCACAAACTTATGCGCCGATGGCTGCTGTTATGGCTGCTGGTATGGTACCTGCGTTAGGTATGGGGCTAGCAACGTTCCTTGCTAAACGTAAATTTAACAGCAGTGAACAAGAGGCTGGTAAAGCATCATTTGTACTCGGCTTATGCTTTATTTCTGAAGGCGCGATTCCGTTTGCAGCCCGCGATCCAATGCGTGTGATCCCAAGCTGTATTGCTGGTGGTGCATTGACTGGCGCATTGTCTATGCTGTTTGGTGCTGAGTTAATGGCGCCGCACGGTGGTTTATTTGTACTGCTTATTCCAAATGCAATCACACCGGTACTCATGTACTTAGTGGCCATTGCCGTGGGTACGTTAGTGACAGGTGTCAGTTATGCGGTACTGAAACAATCAGAACAGCAAGTAACAGCGTAACCAGGCAATTTGTTTTTGTGCTAACAAAGCCAGCGGTTCGCGCTGGCTTTTTGCTATTGTAGAGGAGGGGGACTGAAAACCACTTTATTACGGCCACTGCCCTTGGCTTTATATAAGGCATCATCGGCGCGCGCTATCATTTCTGTTATACGCTCTTGCCCCATCTGAGCAACACCAATACTGCAAGTAACTGATTTGTTATGACACCACTGATGCGTAGCGATGATGTTGCGAATTGTTTCGGCTCGATTCATTGCCTGTTGGCTATTTGTTTCCGGGAAGAACACTATAAATTCTTCGCCGCCCCAACGCACTAGACAATCATTACTGCGAATATTACTTGATATGACGAGTACAAATTCACGTAAGATATCATCACCGACTTGATGACCATACTTATCGTTGACACTTTTGAAATGATCGATATCAATGAACAGTGTAGAGAAATCTTGATGACCCCAACGTACTTGTTGGGCCATGTCTTTTAGCCAATCTTGTACAGCATGTCTATTTAATGCGCCAGTGAGAGAATCTCGGTTGGCTAATTCGGAAAACTGGATATTTTTTTCAGTTAAATTTTGATTTAATGCAAACAGACGGGCAGCTCTTAGATGACTTTGTCTCAATCTACGGTGCAATTTACTTTGCTCATATAAAATAAAGCTCATAACTAATAATAACCAAGTATATAGCAGCCCCTTTAACATTGTTGACTCGTCTATCCATACCCCTTGAAATTCAATATTATTAACGACTATTTCAAATTTACCCTCGGTAACCCCTGATGCGGTCGCAATTTCAATAATGGGGACGTTTGAAAAGTCAGCAGAAGCATGTTCAATACTAATATTGTTATCGGAAATCCACCAAGTCAAAACTTGAAAAGTCTCTAGTGCAATCGCTGTTGCTCCGTCGCCAAAACCTGGAGAATACTCAATGCCATTAAACTTTAATGAAGTGCGCTCATTTGCTCGGGTGTAGGCTGGATGACTATTGCGGACATAGACACGCAGGCGCTTGTTGGGATGGCTAGTCGTGTAATCAATATCAAGATTAATTTGATTATATTCCGAGAAGTCGATCCCTTTAAAAATACTATCTGAAAGGCTGATCTCGAGTTCACAATATGGCCACGGATAATCAGAATTATTCACGACCTCACAAGTAAGGTAAGCTTTACCATCTTTTATATTGATCGCTGAGCGACTTAAACCCCCCTTACTACTATCATCGATATTCATATAGCGGAATTGGTCAGGTGTTATAGTATAAGTTTTAGTATTTCCGTGGAAATGGTACCAAACTAATATAACGAGTGTAACGATAACTATCCCGATCGTTATTTTTTGAACATTTCGCACTTCTAACTCCCTTGGCGACTATCTATCCTAATTATTTGCATTAATAGAATGAAATAATTAAGAAAAAATATAATAATACTGTTCATGATACATATGACATGTATTGAAAGTGCTTTGCTTGTTAACGATTACAGGTATTGTAGCTTAAAAACTATAACTTGTTGATTATAAATTATTAATGCTTATATTCTTGTATGTGAGTTAATATTACGGAGCATTTATGCCATCACATTTACCAAAGAAATTTAGTCACGTATTTTTAAAACTGTTCAGCTATATCGAAGCGGTATTGCTTGTTGCGATCACCATTGCCACCATTTATGCGATGGCAAATGATTTTTTTCATGTTTATCAAGAAAAAACGGTAAAGTTAACTGATATATTGTTGATGTTTATTTACCTTGAAGTGCTGGCGATGATCCAACAATTTGTTGTTAACGGTAAGATCCCGGTACGTTATCCTATTTATATCGCCATCATGGCCATTGCGCGTTATGTTACTTTAGGAATGAAAGAGCTGCAGAGTGTCGACGTTGTATGGCTTGCTATCGCCGCGTGCGTATTAGCATTATCGACAGTTATTATTCGTGCCGGTCATTTTTACTGGCCTTATAAATCTTTAGGTGACGAATAATAACAGTGTTGGGCTAAACGTTAATCGCTTACGCAGATACCCGAGGTTTTAAGCGGTTGCTGTATAGCCGCGATGACTTTGTCAGGTGATTGCGTAAACGTAGTATTCAGTGAATCGCTATTAAGTTTATTTTCTAAATAACGTACGTAATCATTTACTTTATGTTGAGCATAAGCAGCAGGATAGCCCGCTTTACATGATTGGTACCACTGCACATAATTGTCAAAGAACTGAGTTGCGTGATCAGCTGGCATTGCCGACATCAAATTGGCCATAGTACGGCTGACTTGAAAGTGTTGATAATCAATCGGGGTATTCCAAAATCCACCCCAATATAAAAAACCATTATCAGCAAAGGTGGAGATTATATCTTCAGCAAAGCCCAGACGTTCATTTTTACCATGTCTAAATTGCATTCTGTTGGCATACTTAACCCCCTCTTTGGGCTTAAAACTGGCATCACCTTGCTGACTAAATTCAACGAACGGATTTTGTCTAGGGTTGATATCAATCGCTAATCCGTAAGCATGAATCGATAGTGAACGCTTACCTGCTATCGGGCGATAGTTAAATGCCGAGGTATTGTTATCTGCCATTGATAAGTCATCGTTACCTTGATAATGATGAATTGGTATTGCTTTATCTATAGGGAATCTCAACGCATACAAATGCTCAAAAATAGCCGCGATATAAGGTGATACTGCATCCATCACTATGATGGATCCGTTATTGTGTTGCCGACCTTGAAAATCAATATAGTTGAATTGTACTTGTCTTAAACGAGCACATTGCACAGGGGCTACTGACGACATGATACCGACACTCTGCATTGCTTTGCAGTCGCTGTTGGATATTTCTGAGATAGTTGCTGCTGAAACGGGTACTAAAGCAGTGCAAATTAGAGCTGGGATTAATCTTTTAAACCAATATATTGACATAGCTATCCGGCATTTTGTGGTATCTGTAGGTTATGTTAACGCGGATCTAATAAATGTAAATATGTCATGATTTTATGCTGCAAGATTAGTCTCACATTATCTTTATTTTATCGACTATACTGGAGGAGAGGTTGTTGATTTAAAACTCAAATATCAGCATGACGTATGGATAATATAAGGAAATATGAATGCATAAAATACTAGCAGTAGCATTATTTGCTGGCACTCTTGCTGGCTGTGAAACATCATCTCAGGCATATGATATGGCCCAGCAAGGTGCGGATGCGTTTACATGCCCAGAGATCAGTAAAGCATTTTCGGCTTATGAAGCAGATCGTGAATCTGCATCGGCACTAACAGTCCTTGCTCCACTTATTTCAGCGGATATTGGTACTATGACCCAAGGTGCCGCCACAACGACAGATGCTTACTATGCACAAGCTAAATCAAGTGCAAATGTCGCGCTTCTGTTAAAAGGTTGCTCACCACTTATTTAGTGATGACGTTACTGCGTAATCGATTATCTAGGAAGATGAAAACAAGCTGATGTTAGCCCATCAGCTTGTTTATTTATATTGGGAGAGGAAAGGTAGTTTAATCTAGATTTGTAATGATAACATCTGAACTGTGATCACTATCCAGATGGCATCGCTAGAATGTCAGCGATGTTAATACTGTTAGTATATTGCACAAACGTTGGCTCTTGTTGGCTACGTGCTAATACCGCCATGCGATCCGATAATTCATTGCCTTCAATATTGGCATGGCCCTTAACATGGGAAATAATTAAATTAGATTTTAATTGCTCGTACAAGCTAAAGCATTGTTGGATAACGGCAAGATTTTTAATCTCTTCATTTTTACCACGTTTCCAGCCTTTATTTTTCCAACCTTTGGCCCACTTGGTTATGCAATCGATTGAGTATCTTGAGTCAGATAAGACTTGTACTGTTTTACCTTGCTCGATGTGGGATGCGGCAAAACGAAAGGAAACTAATAAACCATTTAACTCTGCTGAGTTATTGGTACCATTTTCTTCGTATAAACCGAACCATAATTGCGTTAGTTTATCTTTTTCATAAACAGCCATGCCGGTGCCTGATTTACCTGGATTCGGAGAGCAAGCACCGTCACAGTAAATATTGATGTCAGCCACTTGTGGTGCTGCAGATAAAATTGACTTTGGAGCACCAGCTGGACGCGTTGCTTTTGGTTTAACGCCAGAACCCGTCGCGTCATCTTTTGCGAATGAGCGTTTCATTAATGCGCGTGTATAGGTAGAGGCGAATGCTTGTTCAGCTTCGTCTTTTGATGGGAAACCCATATATTGAGCATCACTGCGGCCATCAATCTGTGCTTTAGTGTCAGACCAGCTATCAAATATCCCAGTCTTCACACCTTTCCATACTACGTAATGTTTTTTACTCATATCTCAATTCAATACTCTTAAAGTTTCATGACTAAATGATAAATGTCTTCATGCAAAATACCAACTATAACCCAGTCTTGTACATAATTCAGGCGTTATTAAATCCTGTCGCTTTCGATGAATGTTTTAATCAAGCGTATTACTATCTCAGGTTGTTCATTGGTGACCCCATGCCCAGTGTCAGGAATAACAACAAGAGGTGCTTGGATCTTTTTGCTCAAGTAAATGCCGCTCTCAACAGGAAAGACACGATCATTTTCACCCCAAATAAGTAACGTGGGAGTAGCTGTAATCGGTGCTGCTAATAACAGGTCGCGATCGTTTGGTAGTGACTGGATCATAACTGATTTTTGTTTATGCCAAGCAGAGAAATAGGTTTGATAAATTTGGTCGGCGATAAAATCGGGCATCATTTTAGGCTTTACAAAAATACCATCAAATAAACGGCGTAATTCATCACTGTTCTTCGGTACAAAGAAGTCTTCAGCATTATCAACAGCAAAGCGTTTATTTAAAGCGGCTAGATCATCATCACTAAAATAAGGACCTGGACTGGCGATGATAATGGCCTTATTAATACGTGGGGCTTGGCCTGCGCTGTTATTGAGCATGTTGAACGTAATAAATCCACCGTAAGAGATACTGGCAATATTGACATTATCTAATTGCAATTCATCGATTAACTGCCATATAGCTTGAGTTTCTGTGGTTAGATTCGCTTCACCAGCACTAAATGAATCACCAAACCAAGGAAGGTCTGGTGCTATTACTTGATAGTCTTTGCTCAGTTCAAGCATTTCACTTTGCCAAGTGGTGACGGCATTGCCACCAAAGCCATGGATAAGCAACAGTGGCTGACCTTCGCCACCACGCCAATAACTTAGCGTGCCACCTTCTTGTAAACTCATCCTGTGTTGTTCAAACCCAGCTGATTTAAGGCTATCTTCATCGGCATCTATTTTCCAGCGAACTATCGAACAACCGCTTAATAACGACAAG
Source organism: Moritella sp. (assembly GCF_033791185.1). GTDB lineage: Bacteria > Pseudomonadota > Gammaproteobacteria > Enterobacterales > Moritellaceae > Moritella. The sequence goes on from NZ_JASJHF010000217.1 coordinate 20,252, forward strand.
CATATAAAGAGGGTGAATAATTTTAGTTTGTTTGAAATCATATTGTTAGACCGATTGTTTTGGAATATGAGACCATACATGAGATTGATGGAAAATAAAATAATATTCCCTTAACTTAGTGATGTGAGGGGCTACTTTATTGCTGGCGCCGAGAGGTTAACGTGGGAAATAAAAAAACATGCAGATATCAGCTGATATCTGCATGTTTTTAGAAAACGCTTATTTGGCGATTAGCGGTTTTTTTTCGCTTGTTTCTGCAGTGCCATATCAAATTCGTCAGGGAACATAATGAGGCCTTCGTCATTCAAGTTTGGAAAGACAACAATCGCTAAATCATCCTCCATTAAACCTGATGTCCAACGACTTTGCCATTTAGCTAACGAAATAGATTCTGTTTTGCAATGTTCCCATTCGCCTGTTGCCCAAGCTTGTGCAAACTCTGCGTTAGGCCAAACTGGCACGCAATCTTCGTCGTCGTTATTGAGCATTACGCAACCGTGCTCATCCGTTAAGATCCAAATCTTGCGTTCGGTAGTGACTTCTTTTAATAAATAGCTAAGGCGCTTCTCTTCATCGTAAGCTTGGATCGTTGCTATTTGGTTGTCATCGAGAGTGTTTGACATGTAATCGGTTCCTAATATTAGTAACATAACGGGCTAATACGCGTGGTATTCATCACCGAAATTTAATTATTGTTTAACCAGAGACTTAACTGTTATTTAACCAAAAATAAGCTGCCAAACGCTTGGTTTGCTTTTCTTATGGTATTCTTTTCTTAAACTATCAATGTCTTCTAATTTATTTTTCGCAATAGCTAGATTATCTTCAGTTACGTCTGTTTGTTGAATGCTGTGTAGTATTGCTTCTACTTTATTTAAACCTTGATTTGACATCTCGGCACGATCAGGTGAGAAGTTATAGCTTTGTGCCACTGCAAGCATATTACTCATTTCATCAATACGGCTGGTAAACTCATCAGCGGATGTACTTTTCATTGCTTGAGTATACGCTAATCGCATTTCTTTCATGGTGACTTTAAGGTCGATACTGTCTATTTCTGCGCTATTTACAAACGTTGAAAACAATAAGGTAATAATAAGTCCTAGCTGAGCAAAACGTTGTTTCATGATCTATATCCATTAGGGTGATTAAAGGCTGTTATTTATAATAACGAGGCTAATAACAGCGAAAGAGCGTATAGGGGATTAACCGCGATACATATTCTCGAATGATTTAATTGAGAAACCACGTAATACTTGGTCACCAATTTTAAGAGTCGGTACACCACGGCCACCAATTGCAGCTAATTCTTTACTGCCACGTGGTTCATTCACGCTGCATAAACGATAAGGTATTTTCTTTTCATCTAAGTAGCGCTTTGCCGTATCGCAATTTGGACACTTCTTCTGCGTATATAATACGACTCTTTTCATGTTAGCCCCACAAGGTTATTGTAAAAAAGCGCATTATAACAAGCTAACCCCGATTCACAATGTCTCAATATGAGCAAATGATTTGAAATACACTTCTTTACAACATGTGCTAATAATCAAGCAAAAATGTATCGTGAACACTGTTTAATTTATACACGTAATGTTGATGGGTAGCTGTAATGCTTGTTGCGTTTAGGTTTCAAGCTGAGGTACAGGTATACTGTAATTATAAACATGACATTTGAAGATAATAAAGTATGAGTATTATTCTTGGCATTGATCCGGGCTCTCGCATTACTGGGTATGGCGTGATCCAACATATACACGGAAAGTTCCAATATTTAGGCAGTGGCTGTATCCGTACCTCCGGTGACAATTTACCCGAACGATTAAAGCAAATTCATGCCGGTGTTAGTGAGATTATTATTCAGTTTCAGCCCGATAAATTTGCGATCGAAGATGTATTTATGGGTAAAAATGCGGCATCAGCATTGAAACTGGGGCAAGCCCGCGGCGCTGCAATCGTCGCTGCGGTATCCAACGAGCTCGAAGTGGGAGAATATACAGCCCGTCAGATTAAGCAAGCTGTTGTAGGTAACGGCGGGGCAGATAAAGAGCAAGTGCAGCAAATGGTGGTGAAGTTACTTAAACTACCTGGTACGCCGCAAGCCGACGCCGCCGATGGACTGGCCGTGGCATTATGCCATGCGCAAAGTTTACGTACTTTGATTAATATGGCGGGTAAAGTTAAAGGTACTGCACGCGGACGTTACAATTAATATCACTCAGTGTTGATAACCTAAACGCTAAGCTGTTTTAAGCGGGTGAGGGGTTTTGCGTTTGCGATAAAAGATCTGGATATTTAACCAGTATTTTATTATGCTATTGAACATTATATTTGTTTAAAAATGTTGGACATTAATTGTGATTGGACGTTTACGTGGCACGTTATTAGAAAAGCAACCGCCTGAAATTTTACTGGAAGTAAATGGGGTCCGTTATGAAGTTCAACTGCCAATGAGCTGCTTTTATGAGCTTGGTGATGTTGATAACGAAGTAATCGTTTACACCCATTTTGTGGTTCGAGAAGATGCCCAATTACTTTATGGCTTTAATAACAAAATGGAACGTTTGATGTTCCGTGAATTAATTAAAGTAAATGGCGTTGGTCCTAAGCTAGCGTTAGCCATTCTATCAGGTATGACCGCAAACCAATTTGCACATTGTGTTGAACACGATGATATCAATAGCTTAATTAAGTTACCGGGTGTGGGTAAAAAGACCGCAGAACGTTTATTAGTTGAAATGCGTGACCGCTTGAAAAACTGGGTGACTCAAGATTTATTTACTCCTGAAGCAGATAAAGCCCAATTACAAGGTTATGGTAATACCGCATCGAATGCGATCGAAGAAGCGGAAGAAGCCTTGGTTGGTTTAGGTTACAAACCTGCGCAAGTAGCGAAGATGATCAAACAAGTGGCACAACCGAGTATGAGTTGTGAAGATATCATTCGTCTATCATTACGTGCCACCTTACAGAATTAATTTAGGAAGTTACTTTAGTGATTGAAGCTGATCGATTAATTTCTAGCGGTACCGTCCGTGAAGAAGAAGTCATAGACCGCGCTATCCGACCAAAAATGCTGTCCGATTACCAAGGGCAGGATCATGTACGGGGGCAAATGGAAATTTTCATTGAAGCCAGTAAACGACGCCATGACGCGCTGGATCATTTATTAATTTTCGGTCCGCCTGGATTAGGTAAAACTACGTTAGCCAATATTGTCGCCAATGAGATGGGGGTGAGTATTAAGACTACCTCTGGGCCAGTATTAGAGAAAGCAGGGGATCTCGCGGCACTACTGACTAACCTTGAACCACATGATGTCTTATTTATCGATGAGATCCATCGCTTAAATCCGTCGATTGAAGAGATCTTATATCCAGCAATGGAAGATTACCAATTAGATATCATGATTGGTGAAGGCCCGTCAGCCCGCTCGATTAAATTGGATTTACCGCCTTTTACGCTCATTGGTGCAACGACACGAGCGGGCTCATTAACATCTCCTTTACGTGATCGTTTTGGGATTGTCCAGCGCCTTGAATTTTATAAAGTTGAAGATTTACAAGATATTGTATTACGCTCGGCAAGTTGTTTAGAACTGAATATGGATAGTGCTGCGGCGCTTGAGGTTGCACGACGCTCACGTGGTACGCCGCGTATTGCCAATCGCTTATTACGCCGAGTACGTGATTATGCAGAAGTAAAACACGATGGTGATATTAATGCTGAAATTTCATCCGCGGCATTAACTATGTTGGACGTTGATACTTGCGGATTTGATTACATGGACCGTAAATTGTTAATTGCCATTGTTGATACTTTTTCTGGTGGTCCGGTGGGATTAGATAACGTTGCTGCTGCGATTGGTGAAGAGCGTGAAACCATCGAAGATGTGCTTGAACA
>NZ_JASJHF010000218.1:0-6138 GCF_033791185.1 Moritella sp.
GTGTGATCCTTTATTTACGTCAAGAAGGACGTGGAATTGGTCTGTTAAATAAAATCAGAGCTTATCACTTACAAGATGATGGTGCTGATACAGTTGAAGCAAATGAACGCTTAGGCTTTGCTGCAGATATGCGAGATTATACTTTTTGCAAAGGCATGTTAGGCCATTTGAATATCAGCAGTGTTAAGTTAATGACCAATAACCCGCGTAAGGTCAACGCGTTAATTAAAGCGGGGATTAATATTGCAGAGCGGGTGCCTCTGCAAGAAGGTAATAACCCGCATAATGCCGGTTATCTAAAAACTAAAGCCAACAAGCTTGGGCATATGTTTGCCGCTGATTTTATTAACTAACCAAGAATCGGGTCATTAACCACAACAATAATTTAGCAAAAAAATACCGTTGACTTAATTTAAGTCAGCGGTATTTTTTATTAAAAGTGATGGTATTAACCGCAATAATATTAACGCGAGCATTATTAAATATACTGGTTAATAATATCAGTTAAAGTCCCTTTATCCGCTAATACCGCAAGTTGTTGATTGATAAATTGCTGCAGGGCACTATCCATATTCGGATCGAATGCAAGGTAGATCGGATAGCTTGGGATTAAGGCTGAAAAATCTTGTAACTTGAACTGTTTGAGATCTCTAGATTGGATTTTTATGTTGTACTTTATCCGTGATGTCATTTCTACAAAGACTGCATCCTGTGGCATTTTATCTAAGATACGGAAAGCCGCGCTATAATCTTTTACTCTTAACTCTTGAATTTCACCATTATCAATATAAGGCTGCAGCGTTGGATAATCAAAACCATGGAGTAAGACAAATACTTTATCGCTGATGTCATTTAGGTCTTGGTAGACAAAATTAGAGTTGATATTAGATAAGATGCTATGGCTTACAGTATAAATTGGATGGTCTGATAAGTTTGCTGCTTGAACGCTACCCCAATTTGGACTTCCATAAGTGACCCAGTTTTTCTCACCACCGGATTTTAATTTTGAAATCATACGATTGAATGGGTAGGTATGATAATTAATAGTGTAATTATCAATAAATATAGCAGCAATAATGTCTGAAACGATACCTGAATGTTGATTATCGCTGGTTGTGATTTGGAATGGCATCGCTTGTTTCGCAATGACATAGTAGTTAATGGACTCCGAATTAGCAGTAAAGCTAACAATACAAAGTTGTATAGTTAACATTATTGAAATAAAGCGTTTCATTTTTACTTCCTTATAGTAGTAATTCCATAGTAGTGTCTATTATTAGATTAGTCGATTAGTAACAGGATGTGAGCTTAGGGATGAATAAAGCGACTCTGCAAAAGAAAAAAATAGGTATCGCGAGACAACTACTCGTATCAATCATACTTATCAGTTCTTTTTTTACATTACTCATAACAGGCTTGAATGTCTACCTTGATTATCAAGATGATATTTCAGAAGTAGAGACTCAGTTAGAGCATGTAAAGCAAAGTTATTTATCGAGCTTAACAGCCAGTTTGTGGGTTGAAGATCGTGAACAGCTTGAATTACAGGCGGAAGGCATCATGCAATTACCCAATGTGCATTATCTCGTCATTCAAGATGATAGCGGCGTAGTCCTGCAGTTAGGCACGCCGTTAGTTGAGTATGAATATCATACAGATTGGCCTATGCTGCAAGATTTTGGTAATAAGCAATTCGACCTCGGCACCATTAAAATACAATCGGATTTATATCCTATCTATAAAGGCTTATGGGATAAGTTTGTGGTGTTATTACTATCCCAAGTGGTAAAAACTTTCATTGTGGCATTATTCATTCTTTTTGTGGTGTATAAGATCGTGGTTCGACCATTAACTGAAATGTCTGAAGCCGTTAGCCAATTTGATAGTGATAATTTACCGCAACCGCTGGATTTAGACCTGCGTAAATTTGATGATGAAATCACTAATTTAACTACTAGTTATAACGCTTCAATTCAACAAACCCGTCATAACTATCGTGAATTGGAGGTTGCGAAACATCAGGCTGAAGATGCTAATTTAAAGAAAAGTGAATTTTTGGCCAATATGAGCCATGAGATCCGTACGCCAATGAACGGCGTTATCGGTACCGCTTCTTTACTGCAAGAAATGCCTATGGATGCCGAGCAGAAAGAATTTGTTGATATGCTTTATTCTTCATCCATTACCCTGCTTGATTTGATCACCGATATTCTTGATTTTTCTAAAATAGAATCAGGGCAATTGGTACTGGCACAAAATCCATTGAACTTATTCGAACTATGCAAAGAAATTGAGGCTAATTTCACGGTATTAGCGAGTCAAAAACAGATCTCATTAGTTTGTCATATTGATGAAAAAATACCGGATATGGTACTTGGTGATATTACTCAGTTACGCCAAGTACTGAATAACCTCGTCTCTAACGCCATTAAATTTACCGCAGTTGGTCATGTTCATCTCAATATCAAATTAATAGATCGCAAAGATAATCGTGTCGGAATTATGTTTCAGACCATTGATACGGGTATTGGTATTGCAGCTGAAAACCAGCATAAAATATTTGAAAAATTCCAACAAGCAGATGGTAGTACAACCCGTAATTATGGTGGTACTGGCCTAGGCCTAGCGATTTGTCGTAGTATTGTTAAGTTAATGGACAGCGATATTATTGTTTACAGTAAGCCGGGTAAAGGCAGCCGCTTTGAGTTTACCAGTGAGTTCGATTGCATTGATGAGCTTATCATCGGTGCTGATGCAGAGCAGAGTCTTGCGGGCTTATCTATCTTATTGGTTGATGACAGCATGCTGAATATGCGTATTACGTCAGCACAATTAAAAAACTTTGGCGCAACATCAGTATCTTGTGATGATCCCTGTTTAACCAAAAAAATAGTGCTAGATGCCTTGGTTAAAGGCCAAGCTTTTGATTTAGTGATTATTGATAAAGTCATGCCCAATATGGATGGTTTTATGGTCGTAAAACAATTGCAGGATGAATTTGCAGAGCTGACTCCTCGATTGATGCTGTTATCAGCCGAAGCTGAAGTTGGCGATGATATACTTGCCAAGCAGTTGGGAATTAAAGCATTTTTAAGCCGTCCTTATAAAGCAGATACCCTAAAAGCGGTGGTGCTTAATACGCAGTTGGACGAATATGCCGAGCAAACTACAACAGTTGTGGATATCGACAGCGCCAACGATGTGATAAAAGTACTCTTAGTCGAAGATACATTCATCAATCAGAAAGTGACGACCATGATGTTACAAAAATTGGGGATTGAAGTAACACTTGCTGATGATGGTCAAATTGCGGTCGATTTATGCAAAGAACAAAAATTTAACTTAATCTTGATGGATTGCCAGATGCCAGTGCTCGATGGTTTTGATGCCACGCTTGCTATCAGAGACGGTGAGAAAGCAACAGAGCATGTGCCCATCATTGCATTGACGGCAAACGTATTACAGACTGAAAAAGACAAATGTTTCGCCGCGGGGATGGATGACTTTATGGCGAAGCCAGTGAGTAAACAAATCCTAACCTTAATGCTGCAGAAACACCTATCACCTTGGTTAGCGAATACGCCTAACAGGCAGACGGTGAGAGCTATCGATACTGCCTAATACGTATTTGTTATCAGCATGAATTTATGACTGAATTTAATCTTTAGTTATAAAAATAGCGAAACAAAAAAGGCGAACAAGATGAATTGTTCGCCTTTTTAATTTCTTGTATTTGATTAGAGAGATAGGCCAGCTATATCCACTTATAGCAGATCTTCAGGTACATTGGTTGCTGCTACATCTTCACTTGGGTAACAACCTAATACTTTGAGCTGATTGGTAATACGAGTCAACTGCTTGATCACTGTTTGCATGTTTTCTGATTGTAAATTAGCCGCGACATCAATATAGAACATTTCTTCCCAAGGGTTACCTTGAATGGGACGGGACTCTAATTTAGTCATATTAACGCCTCGATCGCTTTCTCATACGCTTCCATTCCCAAATAGATGCCGCCCAATAATTGCAGGTAAGTGGAAGGATAATAAGGATTGAGACGCATGGCCTTCCTCACCAGCGGGAGCGCCTCCTTATACCTGCCGGTATGGGACAAGTACATCCCCAACAGAAGGTGAGGGAAAGACTCGTTGGGACCGAGGGCGACGGACTTCTCCCCCTCGGCAATGGCTTGGTCATACCGCTTTTGCTTCAGGTAGATAGCTCCCCACAGGGCATGGATCATGGGATCGGAGTCGTCCAGGGCCAGGGCCTTTTTCGCCAGTTCAACAGCTCGCAGGCGAGACTCCTCCCGAGACTCGCTCCATCCATGGCGCGCATCATCAAAATGCGTAAAACCAAGCGCAGTAAGCACCGGGGCATATCCCGGGTCCAGGCTCGCCGCTCGCTCAAAAAGCTCCCTGGCCTTGGCGTTATCAGTCTTATTATGTCGTTTCATGTGACCGAACCCTCTGACGTAATAACTCCAGGCCTCCAAATTTGGCATCGTCTTGCGGGTCAGCCGGGTTTGCACCCCGACCGATAATTTCACTTCAAGGGCGAACACGATTTTCAGAGTGATTTCGTCTTGCAGGACAAAAAGGTCTTGAAGGTCGCGATCGTAACGGTCCGCCCAAAGGTGACGCCCGGTGGTAGCGTCGATCAACTGGGCCGTTATCCGGAGCCGATCTCCGGCCCTTTGAACGCTGCCTTCCAGGATATAGCGTACCCCCAGGTCTTCGGCCACCTTCTGGGCCTTGACCGCTTTGCCCTTGTAAGTGAAAGTCGAGTTGCGGGCGATCACGAATATCTCCGGGATATAGGACAGGGCAGTGATGATGTTTTCGGTAATCCCATCAGCCAGGTAATCCTGATCGGGGATGCCGCTCAAATTGTCGAACGGCAGGACAGCGATGGAAGGCTTATCAGGCAGGGGGTATGCCATCTTCTCCACAGAGGCAGGTTCGATTTTAGTTGATTGGTGCAAATAGAAATACCAGCCTGCTACGCCTCCAACTGCTACTATCAGTACAATAGCAGCAGCCAAGGCCAACCACCTTTCGGCCTTTATTTTCTCACCAATGACTTTGCCTGCGGCCTCAAATTCCGTCAGCACACGATAAACTCGCACTGGTTCAGCAATGTTTTTAACACTGTGCTCACCAAGATTTTTATAGCCGAGATTAAGTTTGTTTTTTACCTGATCATACGATGTCCCGGAGATGCAGATGCCTCCAGGTTCAGACAATCCCTCCAGCCTGGCAGCTATGTTAACACCATCACCATAAATCCGCTCTTCTTCCTGGATGACATCACCAAGATTGATACCGATGCGGAACCGCATTTTACGGTTTTCAGGTAATTCGTCGTTGCGTGACTTGATTTCTTTTTGAACGGCTACCGCACACTGTACGGCATCAACAACACTGGCAAATTCAGCCAGAATGTTGTCGCCCGGTGAGTCCACGACTCTGCCGTTGTGGTCTATTACGAGTGTGCTAAGTACCTCACGGTAGGTTGTTAATGTGCGGACTGTGGCCTCTTCGTCTTCACCCATGAGGCGACTATATCCTTCGACATCGGCGCTGAGGATGGCGGTGAGTTTGCGTTTAAAACTTTCCTGAGCCCTTAGAGACACCCTTTTTGAGGTTTTAAAACGAAGAAGGGAAATATTTAAGACCCTGAATTAATATTACAAATATCCAAATATCTAACATTTTTTATCCAGCGCTTAAACCACAACATATTGATGTCCACGGTAAATATTTTTTGATAAAGCAATAAATTGCGTTTTTCGCTGATTTGTTATATAAATCTGATCCTTACCAATCTATCGCGACATTGCTCCTAATTTTATTTCAATACCATCCTGCCTTGTTAATTATGGTAGGTTTTAACATAATACAAGAATCATTCAGTTACAATCATCGCTAATTGTTTTTGCCAGCATGCAGGTAAAGGCTGTAATTCGGGTTGTCATCTCATTATACCAATAGACAACCTGTCAAACGAACCCACGTAGACGAAAAGGAGGCGCATATGGAAGAATTTAAGAATATTCTCTACCCCATTGCACTGACTGATATTTCACCCAAGGTGGTCCCGTATGTGGTGACTATGGCCAAACAACTCGATGCACAG
>NZ_JASJHF010000219.1:0-11971 GCF_033791185.1 Moritella sp.
TCCCTTTTTAGTATTTACACTGTCACTTTATACTCATCGTAATACCGAGAATATTAACGTTTACTTAAACTGAGTTTGCAGTGGTGGTAATACTTGTTTTTTACGGCTTACAACATTTGGTAGGTCGATCAGTTCGTCAACAAATGTACCGCCAAGTGTTTCTGCCACTAACTGGCTTTCTTCACTTTCGATCAAAGCAATAGAGTTCAAGTTAGTAATATCGGTTAATAATACCAATGCTGTGTGGTAACCGAATTCAGCTTTATATTTAACAAGTTCAGCTTGTAGTTCTTCTTTACGCGCTAGCGCAGAATCAACGTTAGTGATCTCTACTTGTGCAATTGAGAAGTCTTTTTCACCTATGGTATAAACTTTAAGGTCACGCAGGATTAATTCTTCAGACGGTACCGCTGCAATATCTGATTTCGCTGCAAATTGTGCCGTAACGAAAGCATCAATATTATCAATACCTGCGATTTTAGCCAGTTCGTGTGCTGCATCAATATCGATTTGTGTACATGTAGGAGAGTTGAAGTGTACTGTGTCACTTAAGATCGCACCTAACATCATCACTGCGACCTTCTGGTCTATTTCGATGTTGTGAATCTTGTACATGTTGTAAACAATCGTATTTGAACAGCCACAAGGCCAGATCCATGCTTCAAGTTGCTCGTCAGTTTCTACGTCACCTAGTTTATGGTGATCAACGATGCCACGAATTTTAGCTTGGCGTGCATCTTTTGGTGCTTGGTTGAAATCAGAGTAATCAATGATCCAAACCTCTTCACCTGCAATTGATGTACGGATTTCAGGGCACGCTAGACCAGCTTTTTCAAGCAGGAAAAGACCTTCTGCATTTGGTTCGCCTTGCATAATTGGTGTTACTGTTTTGCCATCGCGTTTTGTTAAAAATGCAGATAGAGAGATTGAGCCTGCTAAGCTGTCACAATCAGGGTTTGTGTGTCCTAGTACTAACATCATTGCTTCCAAATTAATTATAGGTTTATGGATGAACTATCATAATAGTGATCTCGGTTAAGCTGTGCAACTTAATCTGACCGATTACAGTATTATTTACATGGCTTATTTAACCTTTTCTATCGACTATTATTCATTATTTAAGTATAACACTGGTTTTTAAATGTGATCATAAACGCATATTAAGCGAATTAGTCGGAAATTCTGATGTGAATCAAGCAAACAACTACTTTGTGGCTAAATGTTGTGACCTTGATTGTATCTGTTACTAAGAAGATTATAATCGCGTGATCTAATTAACACTTTAAGGCAGTTCAATGCAACATAGGGCTCATCTTTTTTCGTTACGTATTGCACACGCACTGCGTGAGTCGTTTAGCCGTTCTGATTACACTGGTGCTAAATTCGGAAAAGATTTATTAGCCGGTATCACGGTTGGTATCATTGCTATTCCTTTGGCGATGGCGCTTGCGATTGCCAGTGGTGTTGCACCTCAATATGGACTTTATACGGCAATTATCGGTGGTATTGTTATCGCCATATCAGGTGGTAGTCGTTATAGCATTTCAGGTCCCACTGCTGCCTTTGTTGTTATTTTGTATCCTATCGTCCAGCAGTATGGTTTTGGCGGCTTATTATTAGCAACTATTATGTCCGGCTTGCTGCTAGTGATCATGGCCGTATTACGTCTTGGCCGTTTTATTGAATACATTCCAGAAGCAGTAACGCTAGGTTTTACCGGCGGTATCGCAGTTGTTATTGCCACATTGCAGTTGAAAGATTTTTTTGGCCTTCCTATCGAATCTTTACCAGAGCATTATTGGGATAAACTGGCTGTATTGGTTAATGCATTACCGCTATTACATTTACCGAGTTTTGCGGTTGCGGCCTTTACACTTGCTATCATGCTAATTTGGCCGAGATTAAAAACCGTAGTACCGGCCCATTTACCAGCCGTGATCCTTGGCAGTTTACTTGCGGTAACACTAAATGATATGGGCATGGATATTGCCACTATTGGTAGCCGCTTCCATTATTTATTGCCCGACGGTAGCCAAGGCGCAGGGATCCCACCATACTTACCTACTTTCGAATGGCCTTGGTTACAAGGTGGTGCGAATGGGCAATCATTAGTATTAAGCTGGAAATTAGTGTCTGATCTATTACCCGCTGCGTTTGCGATAGCCATGTTAGGCGCTATTGAATCATTACTGTGTGCAGTAGTGCTTGATGGTATGACTGGTAAACGGCATAGCGCTAATAGTGAATTGTTAGGTCAAGGTCTTGGTAATATCGTGGTGCCATTTTTTGGTGGCATTACTGCGACGGCCGCTATAGCGCGATCTGCTGCCAATGTAAAAGCGGGTGCACAAACCCCGATATCAGCCATTATTCATGGTTTAGTTGTGCTGGCGAGTCTAGTGTTATTAGCCCCGTTATTAGCCTATTTACCTATGCCTACAATGGCGGCGTTATTACTGGTTGTTGCTTGGAATATGAGTGAAGCAGGTAAAGCGCTACACTTATTAAAAACAGCGCCAAAGAGTGACTTGTGGGTGTTTGCGATTTGTTTTTCGTTTACGATCTTGTTTGATATGGTTTTAGCCATTACGGCGGGTATTTTGTTAGCGGCGGTACTGTTTATGAAAGAAATCGCTGAGATGGTTAAAGTAACTGATATTACCGACAATAAACGCATCGTCTCGGCTAAAATACCCAGTGGTTGGCGGGTTTTTAAAATTAATGGTCCGCTATTCTTTGCTGCCGCTGACCGAGTTTTTTCAGAGCTCGCGGATAAAACCAGCGAGGTTGATGGTTTTGTACTGTATTTGGATGCGGTGCCATTACTTGATGCAGGAGGTTTAGCGGCAATGGAACAGTTTATTAAGCAGTGCCAAATTTATAATACTCAAGTTATATTCTGTGATCTGCAATTTCAGCCATTAAAAACCTTAGCAAGAGCGGGTGTGCAACCGATTGGTGGTGTGACTTCTTTCAGTCCGACATTACACGAAGCATTAACTGAAATTGGCAACTATTAATTGCAACCCGACCTTGTGTCTTATCGTGATTTCAGCGAAAATAGCGCCCATTAGATTTAACCCAATGAGAAGACTCATTCATGTCAAATAGCATTCTTGAGCAAGAGGTGTCGAAAAGACGTACTTTTGCGATTATCTCGCATCCCGATGCTGGTAAAACAACTATCACCGAAAAAGTACTTTTATTCGGGAACGCATTACAAAAAGCCGGTACTGTAAAAGGTAAAAAATCGGGTCAGCATGCTAAATCTGACTGGATGGAAATGGAAAAAGAACGTGGTATTTCGGTGACTACATCGGTAATGCAGTTCCCTTATCAAGACTGTCTGGTTAACTTACTTGATACGCCAGGACATGAAGATTTCTCGGAAGATACTTACCGTACACTAACTGCTGTTGACTCATGCCTAATGGTAATTGACTCTGCAAAAGGTGTTGAAGCGCGTACCGTTAAGTTAATGGAAGTAACACGTCTACGTGATACACCAATTATTACCTTCATGAATAAAATTGACCGTGATATTCGCGATCCAATTGATTTGATGGATGAAGTAGAAGAAGTATTAAAAATTGCTTGTGCACCGATCACTTGGCCGATCGGCATGGGTAAAGAACTGAAAGGTGTTTACCATATTTTACGTGATGAAGTGATCATGTATAACGTGGGTCAGGGTCATATGATCCAAGACAGCCGTGTTATTAAAGGTATTAACAATCCTGAACTTGACGAAGCTCTTGGCGATTATGCTCAAGAATTACGTGACGAAATGGAATTAGTTGAAGGTGCTGCGAACAAATTTGATTATGATTTGTTCATGGCTGGTGAATTAACGCCGGTATACTTTGGTACCGCGCTAGGTAACTTTGGTGTTGATCACGTTCTTGATGGTTTAACTGAATGGGCGCCTAAGCCACAGTCTCGTGAATCGGATTTACGTAAAGTCGAACCTCATGATGAAAGCTTCTCTGGTTTCGTATTTAAAATTCAAGCTAATATGGATCCGAAACACCGTGACCGTATTGCCTTTATGCGTGTTTGCTCAGGTAAATACAGCAAAGGCATGAAAATGAAGCATGTACGTTTAAATAAAGATGTCAGTATTTCTGATGCGGTAACCTTTATGGCGGGTGACCGAACTCAAACGGAAGAAGCATATCCGGGTGACATTATTGGTTTACATAACCATGGTACGATCCAAATCGGTGATACTTTTACTCAAGGTGAATTACTTAAATTTACTGGTATCCCTAACTTTGCACCGGAAATGTTCCGTCGTATTCGTTTGAAAGATCCACTAAAACAAAAGCAATTACAAAAAGGCCTGATTCAATTATCTGAAGAAGGTGCTGTGCAGGTGTTCCGTCCTCAACGCTCAAACGATTTAATCGTGGGCGCGGTTGGTGTGCTACAGTTTGATGTCGTTGTGCACCGTTTACGTACCGAGTATAAAGTCGATGCTATTTATGAAGGCATCAGCGTTGCGACAGCGCGTTGGGTTGATTGTGCTGACCCACGTAAGCTTGAAGAGTTTAAAAAGAAAGCTTGGGATAATATTGCTTTAGATGGTGGTGATAATTTAACGTATATCGCGCCGACTATGGTTAATTTACGTTTAGCGCAAGAGCGTTATCCAGATGTTGTTTTCCGCGAAACACGTGAGCATTAATCCATACTATTAAGTGAAATAAACAGAAAGCCTTACCTCATAAGAGGTGAGGTTTTTTTTGCTTGTTATTTATGGCTTGAATTGACTTTCACTCGTAACTTTTAAGTAGTTGATTTATAGAAAAACTTTTTTTAATTTTAACTTATTAATGATTTTGTGTGATTTAGGTCGCATATATTCGGATTTTTATTTTTAAATGATGTACACTACGTCAGCCTTTTTATGTGGCTTCGCTCATTAAGAGAGTTTGAGCAAAAGACCACTAATTTTGCGCACGAAATACTATATGTGGAGCTATAATTGATATAGCTTTATTCAAAGACCCGTCTACCAGAGGCCCGTGAATGTCTGATACATCACCCGTACAATTTACTGATTTAAATTTACCTGAACCAATTTTAAAAGCGTTGAATGATCTAGGTTATGAAACACCTTCACCAATTCAAGCTGAATGTATTCCGTTACTACAGGATGGTGGTGATGTGCTAGGTATGGCACAGACTGGTACGGGTAAAACAGCTGCGTTTGCATTACCATTATTGAGTCGTATTGATACGTCATTGACTAAACCACAGATATTGGTGTTAGCACCAACTCGTGAGTTAGCGATTCAAGTTGCTGAAGCATTCCAAGCATACTCACGTCATATGCGTGGATTCCATGTACTACCTATCTACGGTGGTCAAAGCTACCCGATTCAGTTAAAAGCACTGAAACGCAACCCACAAGTGATTGTTGGTACTCCTGGCCGTGTGATCGATCACATTAACCGTGGTACGCTGGATCTTTCTGGTATTAAAGCGTTAGTACTTGATGAAGCTGATGAAATGCTACGTATGGGCTTTATTGATGATGTAGAATCAATTTTGTCTAAAACACCTGAGAAACGTCAAATGGCGTTATTCTCTGCAACTATGCCTGAAGAAATTCGTCGTATTACTAAACGTTTTATGACTGAACCAACTTCGGTTAAAATTGCAACTAAAACATCAACTGTTGAAAACATTGAACAAAAATGTCTAATCATTGGTGGTTTACAAGCAAAACTTGACGGCCTAACTCGTATTCTTGAAACTGAAGACTACGATGGTGTGATCATCTTTGCTCGTACGAAAACAATGACTGTTGAGCTTGCTGAGAAATTAGAAGCACGCGGTTATTCTGCTGCTGCACTAAACGGTGATTTAAACCAAGCAATGCGTGAGCGCACTGTAAGCCGTCTGAAAAGTGGCCAATTAGATATCGTTATCGCAACAGACGTTGCGGCACGTGGTCTTGATGTTAGTCGTATTGATCTAGTTATCAACTATGATATCCCAACTGACACTGAATCATATGTTCACCGTATTGGTCGTACAGGCCGTGCTGGACGTAAAGGTACTGCAATCTTATTCGCAGCACCACGCGAACGTCGTTTATTAAAAGCGATCGAACGTGCTACACGTCAGCCATTAACTATGATGGATCTACCTTCACGTGATGATGTTACGAAAAAACGTATCGCATCTTTCCGTGATGACCTAGTTAAAATGCTTTCTGGTGACGAAAACCTAGATTTCTACAAAAACTTAACAGGTCAATTATCTGAAGAGTTAGAAGTTAGCGAACTAGACCTTGCTTCTGCGTTATTATTTATGGCTCAGAAAGAAAAACCATTAGTATTACCACCTGAAGCGCCACGTCGTGAACGTAGTTTCCGTGAAGATGATCGTGGTGATCGTGGCCGTGATCGTAACGACCGTGGCGAACGCCGTGATCGTGGTGACCGTCCAGAGCGTAGCGAACGTGGTGAACGTCGTCCAGCTGCTGAAATGGAAGTTTTCCGTATCGAAGTTGGCCGTACTGATGGTGTTCAAGTTAAGAACATCGTTGGCGCTATTGCTAATGAAGCGAATATCAACAGCCGTAACATCGGTGGTATCCGTCTACATGATGACTACTCAACAATTGAATTACCAAAAGGTATGCCAAGCGAGCAGTTACAACAACTACAACAAGTTTATGTTTGTAACAAAGCATTACGCATGAGCAAACTTGAAGGTGTTGCAGCTGAAGGTCGTCAAGAGCGTAGCCGTCCAAGTGGTGATCGTCCTGCACGTGACAATGATCGTCCTGCACGTGAAGGCCATCGCGGTCAACGCCGTGAATCGACTGGTGGCGAAGAACGTCGTCCACGTCGTCCACGTCGTGACTAATTAGCTCGTTAACAATTAATCGTTAATAGTTAAATATATGAAAAGGAGCGCTTGCGCTCCTTTTTTGCATCTGGGATATTAATACTCATCACATTAAGTGAATAATCGTTGATTTAATGTAATGAGTATTTAGGCATTAATTAATAAGCCATCACCTCTTCAGTTAATTTTATAGGACATCTTCTTGTGAAAATGGATCTCTCGACTACAGCGCCCATTGCGATGAAGCAAGCGCATGCAATGACCATTCATCAACATACTCGCCAAGATGATTACTTTTGGTTACGTGATGATGAACGTAGCAACAAACATGTTTTAAGCTATCTAGAGCAAGAGAATAATTATACTCAGTCAGTTTTGTCGCCATTAGCGGCATTACAAACCGAACTTTATGATGAGATGGTTGCACGCGTTAAACAAGAAGATGCATCCGTTCCTTACTTGAAAAAAGGTTATTGGTATCAAACTAGCTTTTCAGAAGGTAAAGAGTACCCCGTATATCATTGGCGCCAGGATAATGCCGAGGCACCATGGCTGGTATTGCTTGATGCCAATGAACGTGCCAAAGCCCACCAGTACTATCAGTTAGGTGAATTAGCCATAAGCCCAAATCATCAAGTATTAGCTTTTTCTGAAGATACCGTTAGCCGACGTCAATATCGCTTACGCTTTGTTAATCTTGCTACGGGTGAAGCGTATCCAGAAGAGATCGAAGATACCGAATCTGTGGTGTGGGCGAATGACAGTAAGACGTTATTCTATGTAAAAAAACACCCCACCACGTTATTGCCTTACCAGGTCTATCGTCATCAACTGGGCTCTGATATCAGCACGGATGTATTGGTATATGAAGAGTTCGACGATACGTTTTACACCGATATCTATAAATCGACCTCTGATGACTACATCATGTTATCGCTTAGTAGCACCATGACCAGCGAAGTACACGCCTTACCTGCTGATAAGCCGACTGAGGCATTTAGCTTATTACGTGAACGTGAACGTGGTCATGAATATAGTGTCGATCATTACCGTCAGCAATTTTATATTCGCAGTAATAAGACCGGTAAAAATTTCGCATTAATGTCAGCCACATTAGCCACAGTAGCTGATACGCAGCAATGGCAAACGCTTATACCTGCCCGTGACGATGTATTGCTAGAAAGCTATGAACTGTTAAGAGACTGGTTAGTTGTCGAAGAACGTTCGCAAGGTTTAACATTTTTACGTCAAATTAATTGGCAGACCAAGGCTGAGAAAATCATTAAGTTTGATGATCCAACCTATACCGCATGGTTAGGCACTAACCCTGATCCTGAGACCGATAAACTCCGTTACGGTTATTCGAGCTTAACGACGCCAACCACTACCTATCAATTAAATTTAGATAGCGGTGAACGCGAAGTATTAAAACAGCAAACCGTGGTTGGTGATTTTTGTGCTCAAGATTATAAAAGTGAACGAGTTTGGATCGTCGCTAAAGATGGCGTTAAGATCCCAGTATCTTTAGTTTATAAAACCGCACTATTTTCTCAAGCAAACGTCAATCCAATACTGCAATACGCGTATGGCTCTTATGGCTCGAGTATTGACCCCTATTTTAGTGCCTCGCTATTGAGTTTGCTTGACCGTGGTTTTGTTTATGCTATCGCCCATATTCGTGGTGGTGAAGAGTTAGGTCGTGATTGGTACGAAGATGGTAAACTACTGAATAAAATGAATACCTTTACTGATTTCACTGCTGTAACCAAAGGTTTGATCGCACAAGGTTATGCGGATCCGAAACGGGTCTATGCCATGGGGGGCTCTGCTGGCGGATTGTTGATGGGCACTGTAATAAACATCGCCCCTGAGCTCTATCACGGCGTCGTTGCAGCAGTGCCTTTCGTTGATGTCGTTAGCACCATGCTTGATGAATCAATACCGCTTACGACAGGTGAATATGATGAGTGGGGCAATCCTAATGAGGCAGAATATTATCATTATATGTTGTCATATAGCCCGTATGACCAAGTCATCGTACAGGATTATCCACATCTGCTGGTGACAACAGGGCTACATGATTCACAAGTGCAATATTGGGAGCCTGCTAAGTGGGTTGCTAAACTGCGTGAATTAAAAACGGATGCCAATGTATTGCTGCTGCATACGGATATGGAAACCGGTCACGGTGGTAAATCAGGACGCTTCCAGCATTATCATGATACCGCGAAAGAATATGCTTTCATGCTTGATTTAGCACAGTGTACAGCGCTAAAAAATAAAGCATAGATAAGTGACCCAAGCCTATATTGTGGGCTTGGGCTCCTAACGTGGTAACGGCATTACCCTATTTCGACCAAGACGCTTTGCTTCATATAATTGCAAATCAGCACGGGTTAAAATTTCATGGCTGCTATCTCGGGGCTTATTCTCACTGACGCCAATCGATATGGTGATGTTATCAATCACTTTTCCAGTGCGTTTATCACGGATACTGAGGCGCTCAATGGCACGGCGAATCGATTCAGCATTTTGGCGGGCAATGGTGAACGTTTTGTTTGGTAAAATAAGCACAAACTCTTCGCCACCATAGCGGAATACTTGTTCACCTTCCTGACAACTATCGGAGATACGTTTAGCAATGGCTTTTAATACCTGATCACCGAGTTGGTGGCCAAAGTCATCATTGAATGCTTTAAAGTTATCAATATCGATCATCAAGATAGAAAAAGTACGGTTCAAACTCGGATTACTGCAGAAGGTTTCAATCTCTTTGGTAAATACGCGACGATTGAGTAGCCCTGTTAGGCTGTCATGCATGGCATCATGCTGGGTTTCTAATAACGTTTCGCGTAGCTGCGAAATTTCAGCTTGCGCGTCGTGTAACTGACTTTTGAAATGACGTGTTGACGAGCGCACATCATGCGACTCTTTAACCAATTCTCGAACGGCCGCAAGTGTTTTTTCAATCGAAAATCCATCTTCTTCTACACCGGACAATTCGTTCAAACATTTATTCAACATACGATCAAATTCATTGGTATCATTGAGCGTATCGTGTAATGAGCTACTTAATTCATTGGTCATCGAATCAAGTTCGCAACGTAATTGGGTGATCTCTTGCTCGCGTTTATCAACAATAAAGCGCTGGTAAAGCTCTTCACTCGCGGCGGGGGTACAAGTTCCGTGCATGGCAATTTTATCATCGAGATGTTTCTTTAATGCACTATTCTTATCTGAAACATAGTGATACCACAGCGCATAGTTGGTTGGCGTGGTTGGAATTTGGTACTGGATCATCAGCGGCATGGCTTTTTTGAAATATTGAGCAGATAAAGCAAAGAGTTTTTTAGACATGCACCATTCCATAGAGGTTCTTAATTAATGATTAACCCCGCTATTAAATCAAATTATGCAGCAAGTTACACTATCTCTTTATTTCACTCTTGATTATGAACCATTAAAAAGGCAGCCAATCTCGTGATAGCACTCATCGACAGTCATTGTCATTTAGATTTCGTAGACTTTAATATTGATCGTATAGAGGTACTCGCAAGAGCAAAAGCGAAAGGGGTGCAACAGTTTTTAGTGCCCGGTGTTGGCGCGCATAATTGGCAAGCGGTATTAGCGTTAGCAAGTCAGCACGAGGGTGTTTATGCCGCGCTCGGTATTCACCCTTATTTTCTCGCCACTTTCAATGATAGCCATTTACAGTTACTTGAGCAGCATTTAGCAACAGCAAAGCATATTGTTGCCGTTGGTGAGTGTGGGCTTGATAAAATGGTCGATTTTCCTTTTGAGCAGCAACTATATATTTGTAAACAGCAATTATTGTTAGCCAAGCAATATGAGTTACCGGTTATCTTGCATTGTCGTAAAGCCCATAACGAATTGATTCAATTATTACAGCAGGTGAAATTACCGCGTGGCGGGGTGATCCATGGCTTCAGTGGTAGTAGCCAATTAGGCAGGCAATATATAAAGCTCGGGTTTAAATTGGGGATCGGTGGAGTGATCACTTATCCGAGGGCAACAAAAACTAGGCAAGCGGTGAGTGAATTGCCTTTGGCTTCATTATTGTTAGAAACAGACTCGCCAGATATGCCTATATCGGGTTATCAAGGTGTAAGAAATGAACCTGCTAACATTGCAGAAGTGTTACAGACGTTGACAAAACTCCGCAAAGAGCCGAAAGAAATCATTGCAACAGCCAATCTTAGTTCATTTATTGAACTATTTCTGTCGTAAATCGACTCATTTTGAAAATAAACGAACTTTTTTGAAACTTTTTTGAGAGGTCTGATCTCAAGCACTTAACAAGTAGCCAATAACAGTTATAATCGCGCCAATTGTTATAATCAATGATTAAATCGTAAATTTACTATTAATTACACTTTAATCGACTATTTTGATTGTAGCGCACACAAAAAACTTCTGAAGTGAAACTTGGAGATTATTCCTGATGAATTTTGTAATGGGTATTGTAGGCGTATTTGTCCTACTAGGTTTAGCAGTTCTGTTATCGGACAACAGAAAAGCAATTAACCTTCGCACTGTAGGTGGCGCATTCGCTATCCAGGTTGCTATTGGTGCTTTCATTTTATATTTCCCTCCGGGCAAAGAATTACTACAAGGCCTTTCTACTGGTGTAGCAAACGTCATTGCTTACGGTAATGAAGGTATTCAATTCTTATTCGGTGACTTGGCGAGATTCAAAGTTGGCTTCATCTTTGCGATCAACGTATTACCAGTAATTGTTTTCTTCTCATCATTGATCGCTGTTTTATACTACGTTGGTATCATGAGCGTGGTCATTAACTTTATTGGTGGTGGTTTACAGAAATTATTAGGTACAAGTCGTGCGGAATCACTTTCTGCAACGGCAAATATCTTTGTTGGCCAAACTGAAGCCCCACTTGTTGTGCGTCCGTTTATTAAATCAATGACTAAATCAGAGCTATTTGCTGTGATGGTTGGTGGCCTTGCGTCTATCGCTGGTTCAGTATTAGCGGGTTATGCTGGTCTTGGTATTAAAATTGAGTACTTGGTTGCGGCATCATTCATGGCGGCGCCAGGTGGTCTATTAATGGCTAAAATCATCAAACCA
>NZ_JASJHF010000220.1:0-16418 GCF_033791185.1 Moritella sp.
GTTCTGATATCCAATATTTACGCTCTTCTAACCGGCCATGTCCTTTATCGGTTTCCATGAGAAAGCTGATACTACTGGCAAGTGTTTTCTGTGATAACACCTCTTCAAAGTAATTGGTTATTTCGACATGATCGGCGAGTGTAAACAATGGACTTTTGCTGAGTAGCTCAAAGTAGAGTTGTACTTTAAGCATAAAATTATCCACTTTCTTAGCCGCGTTCTCAACATTATGCTGCAAGTGCAAGCCAGTATTTATCTCGAACTGCTTTTGCATGCTATAAAACATGATACCTGTGGTGGTGACCCAAAAAAATAAAATTAAACCGATAAATGATAGTGCGATCTTATTCTTGAGTAACATAGCAACATCCATGTCGTTAGCGGTGATAAAAATGAGAGTCGATAGTTTAAGTCTCAGATTTAATAAATGGAAAGTTTTAGGTCACACTTTAGCTCTCAATATAAGTAGTTGCTCACAGGGTTTTAAAGATATTTATAATTAGGTAAAAAAAATATTGGATAACTTGGTGCTGTAAAAAATATCCGTTAGCGTAAATAGTGAATTTATTTCATCAATAGTTGCAAGGAGCACAAGATGGCTGATAGCCTAAACCAAGCTGTGGTTAAGCAGGAAAACCTCGATCCAGAAATATCAAAAATTATAGCGTCAGTATTGAAAATTGACGATCCTACAAACTATAACGATTATGAAACTATTGCCAAAGTCGTGTTTCAAGCGTTGAATTTCTTCCCGCCGTTATATGTGCAATCTATTTTTGGCCCTATAGGAAGTTGGTTTCCACCGCATAAAAAAGATTCAGAATTTAACATTATTGACTTTTGGCGACCGATAAGAACTGCAAATTATTTAGTCGATACTTTGGTTCCTGCATTTGCTCATGCTCCTGGTCCTTGGGCTCGCACATTATTACCACCGGTGGTTCAAAATTTATTTTGGCGTCCAAGTAACTATTTCCAACAAACTGACCCAGTCGCAAGTGTCACATCATTTATCAACGAACAGTGGATTTTTGTCAACGGCATTGCGACGAATGAAGATGTCGCTATGATGAATTCGGAGCTATTAAGCCAATTATTTAAACGGCCATTGACTGTGGTGCATAATCAAACAGATTCAACGGTCTTGGATCTGGTGGAGTGTGTCACGGGTAAAGTATTTAAAACGACCCCCAATTTAAATGATGAACAGTCGATGACAGAGCCCGCGGTTAAGGCCACGGTTGCGGTATTGGAAGCGCTGAAAGATCCTGCTAAAGACAGAGTTGTGTTGCTGTGCCATTCTCAAGGTACCATCATTACAGCGAACGTATTACGTGCATTACAGAAAAGCATTAGTCAAGTCAAAGCAGTACAGCACGCACCTGAAACCAAATTGACATTACAGCTAAATAATCTAGAACGTTTAGCCTTTGATTTATTTTGGAGAGACACTATGTTCACATTTACGGATGATGAACTGGATTCTTATCTGGTCACTATGATGAAAAAACTTGAGGTTTATACTTTTGCTAACTGTGCCGATAAAATGAATTATGTGTGTCATTCGACCAACGGTAAAGGAGAACTGATAGGTTTACCCTACATTGAAAATTTTGCTAATCAATTTGATTTAGTCGCAAGGTTGGGGGTGCTTTCGCCATTGCAAGGCGATGACAGTGGTATTATCGAAATTGACGGGGGGGTGTATGAAAAACAAGGGGCTAATGCTTGGGGCCATCTACTTAACCAGCATTACTTGTTTGGTATGGCGGAATACCTTCAAGATAGCAGTAACGTAAATAATCCTTATGCGCTGCAAAATGATGAAACGTTAACTGCTTTGCCTAGGTTGTACCGCTATTATAAAGGCGCACGACCAGATGCTTATTATGAATAATAGGTGAGATGATTGTGGTATCAATCATCAGTGAAAATTAGCAAGCCCTGTATACACAGGGCTTTATTATATTAATTATTCATAGTTGTCAGTTGTCAGTTGCCAGTTGTAATTTTATTTTGTCGGCGACAACTTGCGCCCAATGCTGATAAATAACGGGCCCCGGATGGAAACCATCCGCCGCCATGTCTTCTGCGTTTAGTTCTGCATTGATATCAATAACCTGACAATCACTTAGGCTTTCAACTAAGGTACATAGCTTACGATTAAATTGAGTTGATCTTGCGCCTAAATATCGGCGAAGCGGTTGAGGTAGAGCTGGGAACTGCCCCATAGGAGGGACTTGGGTGATAAGGATCTGTTGGCAACTAAACTGCTGACGTAATCGAGTGATTAAATCTTGCTGTTGCAGTATCCAAGCTGCGGCGGGTAACGAACCTGTGACATCATTAACCCCAAGTGAGGTGACAATAATGTCAAATGTTTGCTGTGGTTGAGCTGATAACATTTGTAAACTATCTAACGTGGTATGTCCTGATTTGGCTAATAATAACCAGTCAACTTGATACTGCTCGGCTAATACCGCGACAAGATTGCCGCTTAATGCTTGTGATTGGTTATCTACGCCAACTCCTGCTGCTGCGGAATCGCCCACAATGAGTAGCCGTATTTTTTGTCCTGTGCCAGTCGTTCCAGAACGCTCTCCAGCCGCTTCAGGTAGCTTTGGCGTTACCTTCTTTACATAACGACCTTGAGCAATGATAACCGGCGCGTAGACGGCTTTAGTTAACAATTTACTTAATGATTTGAACATGAAACCTCCTTGTTGCAACCATCATAGCAATACCAAGCTATATTTACACTGAGATTATTTTATGCTTAATTGGAGTTAGCTATGTCAAATCATCATACTTACAAAAAAATAGAAATGGTTGGTTCGTCAACAAAAAGTATTGAAGATGCTGTGCATAATGCATTGGCGGAGTGTAATAAAACGGTAAAAAATATGGATTGGTTTGAAGTGACTGAAACCCGCGGTGACATCGTTAATGGGGCTGTTGGGCACTTTCAAGTGACGTTAAAAATAGGTTTCCGTATTAGCGATAGTTAGTTTATTTCAGCAGTCGGTTAATTTATTAGCAGGTAGATTGATAGGTATATAGGTATACATATCTAGGTTATAGGGAGAGACATAATGAGCAAAATAACAGGCGGCTGCTTATGCGGTGCGGTTAAATTTGAAGTGAGTAATGATTTTAGTCAGTTTCATTTATGCCATTGCCAGCAGTGTCAAAAAATAACGGGTTCAGCCCATGCATCCAATTTATTCTGTCAGCCTAGTCATGTTACTTGGTTAGCTGGAACGGATAAAACCAAGCGTTTTGATTATCCTAGTCGCCATTTCGCCCGGGTATTTTGCACCGAGTGTGGTACTGGCGTGCCGTATTTAGTCAATAAAGGAAAAACCTTAATCGTGCCTGCGGGTTCACTGGATGTCGACGAAGATACGGTGCTCAATGTCGCCCCACAGGACAATATATTTTGGCATGAACGGGCACCTTGGTACGACGCGGCTTTAGATGCGCCGACGTTTGCCGGTTTTCCAGAATAAGCTATTAGACTTGTCGATTGAATCTAAGTTGTCCGAACTCAGCTTCATTTAACGGTTGTTTATTACGGCCGCTGTTTATTACGAGTGATTGTTTATCACTGGATCCGGTTATAAGGATAGTGGTATATTTGCGTTATTAATAGGACGAGATATAGCAATAAATGGAAGCGTAAACATGCAGTTAAAACTAGCTGAATTAAGTGATATTGAAGATACGTTAATACTTCATTATAAATACCAAGTTGATTCTATGACGGCGGAAGACAAAGCGGATGGATTTGTTACGACACCGTTTACCAAAGAAGAATTAACGCGTTTAATTACCGAAGAAAATGGCCTGTTTATTGCGCGCAAAGACGGTAAAGTTGTTGCTTACGTGATGGCTGCGTCTTGGACATTTTGGTCTAACTGGCCGATGTTTGTGCACATGATCAAAGAACTACCGAACTTGGAGTACTTAGGTCAGCAACTATCTATTGATAATTCGTATCAATATGGTCCGGTTTGTATTGATAAAAGTATCCGTGGTACAGGTGCATTAGAAGCCATCTTTGATTTTTCTAGAGCTCAGATGGCGAAGCGTTTCCCTATTTTAGTGACCTTTGTTAATAAGATTAACCCAAGGTCTTATGCGGCGCATACTAAAAAATTAGGCTTGACGGTTATTCAAGAGTTTGAATATAACAACAATCATTATTACGAACTGGTATACGACACATCTAAACCATTACCAGTGTAATAAAAAAAGCAGGTGATAACCGATACATATCAGCGTTCACCTGCTTTTTATTTAAATCGTCATAAACGGTAAGTAAATAGCCATAAACTGTAAATAATCATCAACTGCAGTCGTTAATTATTTAGCACTCACTTCTGTGTCTATTTCTACTTTATCAACAACATGGTTATCACCTAATTCATTCGGTAATACTAAGTTAAGAATAATAGCCACGATACCGCATAAACTTACACCTTGCAGGCTGAAATCGCCGACACCAAATGCCATACCACCAATACCGAATACCAATGTCACTGCGACAATGATTAAATTGCGAGATTTATGCAGGTCAACGCGATTGGTTATCAGGGTGTTTAGACCAACTGTTGCGATGGTACCGAACAGTAAGATCATAATGCCGCCCATTACAGGTACTGGGAAGGTTTGTAATAACGCACCAAGTTTGCCAACAAACGCTAACACAAGTGCAATCACTGCTGCCCATGTCATGATGACAGGGTTAAATGCTTTAGTGAGCATCACTGCACCAGTCACTTCACTGTAGGTGGTATTTGGCGGCGCGCCAAACATTGATGCAGCCATTGTTGCCAGTCCGTCACCAGCAAGGGTGCGATGCAAACCCGGTTTTTTCAGGTAATCTTTACCGGTTGCATTGGAGATAGCCAGAATATCACCTACATGCTCAATCGCTGGTGCTAGTGCAACGGGGATCATAAATAAGATGGCATTGATGTTAAATTCTGGGAAGGTAAAGTTCGGTAATGCTAACCAACTTGCTTGAGCAACTGGGGAAAAGTCAATAATGCCATAAGCCAGACTGGCAATATAACCTGCCACGATACCAGCCATAATAGGGATCAGTTTAAGCAGACCTTTACCAAACACACTCACTGCAATCGTAGTAAATAATGAGATAGCGGCAATGATGATCGCGACTTCGTTATCAATTAACTGCACTGCACCATCACCGGTTTTACCCATAGCCATATTTACTGCGACAGGTGATAAACCAAGACCAATTACCATGATCACTGGGCCCACCACAACAGGTGGCAGTAGCTTATGAATAATCGCCACACCGCGAAATTTAATCACCGCAGACAATAATACATAAGTGAAACCGGCTGCCATTAAGCCACCCATGGTGCTAGCGATGCCCCAGGTTTGCACACCGAACATGATCGGAGCAATAAAAGCAAAAGAAGAAGCGAGAAACACAGGAACAGAACGTTTAGTAATAACTTGAAAAACTAGAGTACCGAGACCGGCACCGAACAGCGCGACATTGGGATCCAAACCAGTAAGCAGTGGAACCAATACGAGGGCACCAAATGCGACGAATAGCATCTGTAGACCTTGTAAAATTTGCATTATTTTATCTCCATTTTTAAATAAACGGCTGGACGGTAGCACAAAACTTTTATCATATGCAATACAATCAGCAGTATGATATTAATCAACAGGCTTTTTTGTGTTTTACGTCAAGAACGGTTAGTTTCATGTAAAACATTTGGCTCTATAGGCCAATCACTTAACTCTTTGCGCCGTCATATCTAAAGGTGTTGATAACTCACAGAATAGCGTGAACTTAATAACTACCATGCGCTCACCCTATCAACGTGAAGTCGCCAATCAGTCATGACATTTAAAAAATCATTATTACTTTTTCCTATCGTAGCAAGCTTTCCCTATGCATTAAGTGCTGAAGATAACTTAGACCAACAGTATTGGGAGAATTACAATACCAATACATCTGTGTATGCTCAGCAAACGTCATCCATCGCGGCCAATATTGATAGCCAACATGCAGTCTCTAGTCAAAACATCTTAATTGACACTTATACCCTTGGCCGCTTAGGAAACAGCTCCTATTTTGGTTTTGTTGAAGCTATTTTTGGTAAGCTTGGTAATGCGAATTCGGGTGATGAACAAACACCTTACGGTTTAGACATTATGCAAGTGAGGGGGTCAATTAATCAGCAATGGAAAGTAACATCTTCTGTTGGTTTTGGTTGGAACTATTATGGTATTGATCGAAATTTGGCTCGATCTCCTGAAGGGAAATTTGGTTATAAATTTGATTCATTGGGGGCTATTGCTACCTATCAGTGGCATAAATGGACATTTATGCCTCAAGTGAATTATGTGTTTAATGGTGATATGGGTAAAGATGGACTCGACTCTGGACAAGGATTGGGCTCTAGCAAATTCGATGGTTTCTTCATTCTTCCTGTCGTCAGATTACAGCTGTCAGATAATGGTAGTTATTTCAGTGTATTACCTGAGTACTTTGTTGGTTATGGTGAGCACGATACAGATGTAAGTTACATGAAGTGGCAATTTAGGGTCGGCGCGCCTCTAGGCGACAGTAAAAAATGGTGGCTGAAAGGGCGGTTTGAGCATACCTCATATCATCAATACGATTACTGCGGTATTGATATCAGTCCATCCGAAGATACTGCAGTATCAGTCGGTATTCAATATAACTGGTAATATGAAAGGCTAATTATACCGCTGGAGTGAGAACTTGTCCTGTGTGTTTAAAACACCACGGGACACTTGTTTAAAACCAAAATCATGGCATTATATTGGTTCTTATCATCTGCTTACGATATCTTCTATCCTATGCAGATAACAACCGCAGTTAAAAGTTGGATTTCATGATCACCGACACTCATATAATCGACATAGTATCAAATCACCATTTATTTTCAGCACTTACCGATGTTGAATTTAAGCAGCTATTTAGCACCGCCAAAACATATAAAGTGGACCCATTGGAGAATGTGTTTCATCAAGGGGATAAAGCTGGCCGATTTTATTTAGTATTGCGCGGGCATCTCAAACTTTATCGTACCAGTCCGAGCGG
This sequence comes from Moritella sp., assembly GCF_033791185.1. GTDB lineage: Bacteria > Pseudomonadota > Gammaproteobacteria > Enterobacterales > Moritellaceae > Moritella. The sequence goes on from NZ_JASJHF010000220.1 coordinate 7,118, forward strand.
ACAAGAAAAGGTGGTCGAGGTGATGCGTGAAGGTAATACTTTCGCTGAAGCATTAATGTTTAATAACAAGCCTTTTTATCCTGTTGCAGCGCAAGCGGTATCAGCAAGTGAATTGATTGCGTTTGATAATGAAACCTATTTAAAAATACTCAAAAGTAATCCTGAAGCCGGTATCGCCATTATGGCGAACATGAGTATTCGTCTGCACCATGATCTTTATGAAATAGAAATGCTATCGGTAGAAAATGCCAAAAACCGTTTACTATTGTTTTTGCTACAGAATATCCAAGATAAAGATGGTAATGAAGGAGTGATTGAATTAGATATACCAAAACGAACGCTTGCATCATTATTGTCGATTCAACCGGAAACATTTTCGCGTCTACTCAAAAAATTGGCGAAAGAAGGTTTAATTGAAGAACGAAGAGGCCATATTCGTATTGTTAATATAGATGCCTTATACGCAGCCTCGGATATACCAGTGCAACCCGTGACTGGTGGTAAATCATGAGTAGTACGGTGCAGGTAATATCCTTCACCCACTTGGCGTTTGCTTTTATTCCGGTGTTAGTTGCATTGGCGATCTTAATACAATGGCGTTTGCCAATTAAAAATGGCTTGTATGCATTGGCGCGTATGCTAATCCAATTATTGTTAATTGGTTATTTTTTGTCATATATCTTTGAATCGCACAGTGCGGGTATCGTGGTTGTTGTGCTGTTAGTCATGGTGGTCGCCTCCAGCTGGATTGCTTTGGGTGCGGTACCGGAACAACGCTGGAAAATGTACAAATATGCGTTATTTTCAGTGACGCTCGGTGGCGGTTTTACTTTATTTGTGATGAGCGCAGGCGTGCTGGGACTAGACCCTTGGTATAGCCCGCAATACATGGTGCCGCTAGCAGGAATGGCATTTGCTAATGCAATGAACAGTGTCAGTTTATCTGCTGAACGTTTAAATGCCGAGATGGCGCGTGGTGAAGATTATATCGTGGCACGCCGTATCGCTCTAAAAGCCTCGCTAATACCTATCATCAATGCCTTATTTGCCGTGGGGTTAGTGTCTTTGCCGGGCATGATGACGGGTCAGATCTTATCAGGCGTATCCCCCTTCATTGCGGTCCGATACCAAATCATGATCATGTGCATGTTATTTGGTTCATCTGTTATTTCAGCCGCATTTTTCTTGTCTTTGATAAAACCTATGATGCCAAATAAGCAATGAATGATACAAAGCTGAGATTTATACAATACTTAGTTTTGTATAAAATATAGATGTATAAAACTTAGCTTTATAAAACCAGATGTATATAAAAGTTTAGCTTTATGGTGATAAACACGATAAAAAAAGAGGCTTCAATGAAAATGTCTAAATTATGGTATGTCTTTTCAATCCTGCTGTGTAGCGTCGCTAATTCAGCACTGGCAGCATCATCAGTATGGGAAGTGAGTAATGGTAAAAGCAGTATCTATTTAGGTGGCACGGTACATGTTTTAACAGCAGAAGATTATCCGTTACCCGCCGAGTTTGATCGCGCTTATGCCTTGGCGGATGTGTTGGTATTAGAAACAGACATGGCTAAGTTAGACAGCCCCGAGTTTCAGCAAACTATGCTAACTGAGCTTAGTTACCCGAAAGGCCAAGATCTAACCCAGCATTTAACCGCGGACACATATCAACAATTAGCCGCGTATTGTCAATCTCGTGGTATTGGCATGCAGGTTATTAATAACTTCAAACCGAGTATGATCTCGTTAATGTTAACCATGGTCGAGTTACAACGCCTCAACTTTACTGGCATTGGTGTTGATAAACACTTTAACAATAAAGCCGTTGCGGATGGCAAACCTTTGGGCCAATTAGAGACGGTAGAGCAGCAGTTAGCGTTTATTGCCGGCCTTGGTAAAGGTAAAGAAGATGCGTTGATCCGTTACAGTCTCGACGATATAAAAACATTACCGACCTTCATGCAAGAGATGAAAACAAGCTGGCGCAATGGTGAACGTCAGGCGCTAGTTGATCTTGCTATCACGCCGTTGATTAAAGATTTTCCCGATATTTATCAATCATTATTAGTACAACGTAATAATAACTGGTTACCACAAATTGAAACAATGTTTAGTAACCAAAGCACAGAGTTAGTCTTAGTTGGAACCTTGCATTTAGTGGGCGAGGATGGCTTGTTAAAGCAATTAGAAGCCGCTGGTTATAAGATTACGCAACTGTAAATTTTGGCTAAAAAATTAATTAGTTCATCATCGGCAAAATGTGGCATTGGTTTATTGGTCGCTATTGATAGTTAGGATATGATGTTTGTTATCCGTTATTACCTGTAAAGACAACCAATGCTGAATTTATTTCGTTCTAAACCACTTATTGATGACACCAGCTGTGAGTGGATGTTTGATACTTTCGAGTGGGCGCTAACCCATTTTGACCACCAAGAGTTCTTTCAGCGTACGCAGTTGATCCAACCCACCAATGACTTCTTTCCCGGTAATGTCGATAGCCGTCATGGCATGGCTGAAACCATCTTTAATCATGTGGTTAAATATGCCGGGTTAAGTCATTGGCCACTACAGTTACAAGCACCTCAATTGTTTACCCCACAACCGCCTGCATTACTTGATTTATCTGCCGTTCAGCGAGATTCTTCCGGTGCGAATAACTTACCTGCGTTAGTGGCTGTCCAGCCTTTAGCAATGACGTATAATCCACAACAAGCATCTAAGCCGGGTGATTTAGCTTCGAGCTATGCGCATCATTTAGCGCAACATGTAGTGGCACAATCACAGCAATTACCACCCGGTGGTGCAGAGTATTTTAATGCTAGTACCGAAATCATCGCTATTTTCATGGGCTTTGGTGTGATGATGGCAAACTCGGCTTATACTTTTAGAGGCGGTTGTGGTAGCTGTTATAACGCTCAAGCCAATAGACAAGCAGCCTTGTCAGAGGATAATGTTATCTTTGCATTGGCGTTATTTTGCCGCTTAAAAGGGATCCCTGCTGCCGATGCAACGCGTAATCTTAAAGGTTATTTAAGACGTAACTTTAAACAGGCACTACAACAAATTGACCGTGAACCTGTGCGTTTACAGCAGTTATTAGCGCTAAAATAATGACAGATCATGATGTGCATGATAGTTGTAACGATTGCACCGATAGCACAGGAAGGGCACATGAGTAAACAGAATAAGTATACAACCAAGTGGATAATGATTTGTGCCACTGCAGTATTGCTCACCGGCTGTGTGAGCGATGGTAAGCATAACCAGGATGAGGGAGCCGTATCACCCGCGAAAGCTATCCAACAGCTAAAACCAGCGGGCGCAGCGCCAACTCGAAGGCTAGGCCCTGAACCATCCCCCGGCTTTAAACGTAAGATGCTAGCAGCCGTGAATGCTGCTCGTGTCGGTGGTTATACATGTGGTAATAGCAAGATGTCGGCGGTTTCCCCTGTTGTGTGGAACGTGCAATTGCAGCAATCAGCGTTTGCGCATTCACAAAATATGGCAAATGGTGATTATTTTAATCATCAAGATAAGCAAGGTAATCGAGTAGGGGAGCGTACTTATGCTGCGGGTTATAATTGGCGTGCTGCGGCAGAAAACATTGCAGCAGGACAGCTTGAGGCTGATGTCGTGATAAAAGGTTGGTTAGGCAGTAAAGGACACTGTTTGAATATTATGGATGCGGAGTATTCGCAGATGGGTATGGCCTCTTTTACCAATAAAAATTCCTATTATAAGATTTATTGGACACAAGTATTAGCGAGTCCTTTTTAGTAAAAGACCCTACCAATCAACAGATGATAAGTAAGGTCTTGTTTGATCTAGCGAATCATTAGTCACTACTGTGAATCTTGTTCAGTCTCTTCAGTTTTCTTTGTGTCTTCTAGATCTTGTCCGCCGCAGCCACCACAACAACTCATAATAATACCCTTCTCGTTAATTAATTTAGTGTTAAGCAAAATACCCCGTCACTATAACCCAGTGTTTTACTCAAGTAATTGACTAAAGTCATTTAGACTAATTGAATCAGCAATTCACTATTGTTGGTTCTCAGGTGCAACACCAAATAACGGTGATTATTTACGCAGACAGTAAGGACTATCTTGTTAGGCTCCGATATTCATATACGTCATTTTCACGATGTTGTAAAATTGATGAGTGATAACAATAAAAGTTAAATCGATCTATTTTACACCGGTAAGGTTATTGGAGTTAAAGAATAATGAAGAGTAAGGGCTTTACACTGATTGAGCTAGTTGTGGTTATTGTAATATTGGGGATCCTTGCTGCCACAGCGGTACCCAAATTTATCAATTTGCAGAGGGATGCACGCATCGCTTCTCTCGATGGTTTCGTTGGTGCTCTTAAAGCGGCGAACTCAATTGTTATGAGCAAGGCAACTATCGTGGGAATTAAATCAGCTAAAGTTGAAACAAACATCCCCAATACCGATTTGTATGTGCTTGACGGCCACATGAGTATTAAGCCTGAACACATAAAAGCGGCAATGAATATTGAGGGTTTCATGGTGACCAATTATGCATTGACCATGACGCGAACTACGTTCGTATATTTAGCGGATAAAGAACTTACAATGCCAGAACTTAGAGCGCTGAATTGTTTTATTCATCTTACACGCTCATACACACAACAAGATGGTTCTAATGTAATCGATACGGGTGATTTGAAGGTGAATGAATTCTACGATGGCTGTTAAAGTGGCAATCAGTTATTCGATGACACTTAAATACCGACGATGAGAGTCTGCTAGAATCTTGTTAAACAACTAAAATCACGCTTTAAAAACAGCCATGCGTAAGTATGGCTGTTTTTTGCATTCAGTGCTGATAATAAAATCGCAATAACCTGGCTTATCAAATAAGCAGCAATATATTGTTGTCCAGTCGCAAGCCAGTAAATCAATGATGAGGGAATAAAGATGGAAATTAGCATCGAAGATATTATGAATATTGAGATAGACATAGAAAATTTACCTCCAATAGCAGTACAAAAAAATATAGTTGAAGATATTGAACGGTTAATAGCTGAAGGTAAAAGTAAGGCTGAGGCTCTGCACTTGGTATTTGAATATTATAAAATGGGTAACAAAGTTAACTAAAAGCGTCAGGTTGGTATTTAATGGCCTTATTTTGATATTTTTTGTCTTAATATTTGTAATGGAACGTACATATTGGCGCTAAAATTCTCCCTATCAACTTAGAGGAGAAGTAAACATGAACCGAAAAAATATCAGTATTGAAATTTCAGAAGACCATCCTGCTTATCAGTGGGCGAAGCGTCAGTCTGATTCTGTAAATGCAATGGGCCATATCGGCACTCACATTGATTGTTATACTAAAATGCCGCTAGAGACAGCATATACGACACCTGTTCACATTATTGATTGTTCGGAAGTAATGCCAACGTTAGAACAGGTTGAAACGCTTGAACTATCGGGCAAATCATTGCTTCTATATACAGGAAACTTTGAAGAAAATGGTTACGGGAATCCGAATTACGGTGCGAAATCTACGGTGCTGAATACTGATGTACTAGATTCTATCCTGAAAAGTTCACCAATGTTTATTGTGATTGATAGCTATGGGATTGGTGCGCATGGTGATGAACATATTTCGTTTGATAAGCGCTGTGAGGAGAATAATTGTTTCGTGATTGAAAACGTCTGTCTAACAAAAGTAATGCTTGATACCTTATATTCGCTGGAGATTAGTTTCGATCCATCCTCCGTCTCAACGGGTAAGCGCTGTGACGTTATTGCGATTAGCCATGAGGAGGAATAATGTCTGTAAATTGTAAGATCGTTAATCTGACGTACCTTAACAAAAAGACATTAAGCGTCATCTTAGAAGCCGAGGATGACTTCGATTTTCTTGCGGGTCAATATGTCCTGCTTGAGTTGGGTGAGAGTGGGAAATTACCATTTTCAATTGCCAGCTCACCGGAGGGGAACCGTAAGTTTGAACTACATTTGGGTGGTGTTTCAGAAGAGAGTACTTTAGCTAACAGTGTCGTGTACCTGCAACAATGCTTTCAAAATGAACAACGTGTGACTGTTGAAGGCGCGAAGGGGCATGCTTGGTTACGCCCTGCTAATGGGAGCGTTGTACTGGTGGCCGGAGGTTCAGGTTACACCTATACGCGCAGCCTGTTAAAGGAAGCCCTAAAACGCAATCCTGAGAGTGAAATTACTCTCTATTGGGGAGGGCATAGTGAGGCAGATCTCTATGAGCATGATTATCTTGTTGAATTAGAAGCATCATACTCTGGCTTTACTTACATTCCTGTGACGGAAGTTAGCCCGAAGAGTATCGTGGCACGTCAAGGACGATTACTCGCTATCGTTTATGAAGATTACGACTTCAACACTCTACCAGATCTTTATATTTGCGGGCGCTATGACATGGTTCAAGTTGCATATTCACACCTGCATAATAAGTATGAAGGTCGACTAAATATTTATTCAGATGCGCTACCCACAGCATAAAATTGTTCAGGCACTATTTAGTGCCTGATTTTTCCAACCTACAGCGCAGATGTGAAACAGCGCAACGCAGATCCGCGTCCCACTAACCCCAGATGTTGGATAACACCAGCGAATTCTACAGCCGCGCTAACCCTATTGTGAGTCATCCTCAAGTCTAGGTATGTTTCAAAGGAATTCCCCACCATATCGGATTGTAAGTAGACGATTCTATCTAAAGATCAAAAAAGTCTCCAACGAGAAGGGCAAATTCACTAAATCACTACATACTTAGGTAGTTATGAGTGCTAAGCGAACCAATGGAGGGATTCTATATGAGGGTTGCAATGATATTACAACGGAGTTTGAAGGCCTTGCTTATTACATCGACGGCTGTATTAGTCTCTTGTACTAGCCTAGGCCCAAGTACCATCGAACGGGACCGGATGGATTATGGACTTTCCCTGAATACATCCATTAAGCAGCAACTGCTCGGCAACATAGTTCGCCTGCGGTATATGGAGGCACCTATCTTTGTTGATGTTGCTTCGGTGATTAATCAGTACTCCTTGTCAGGAAACATCGACGCAGGGGTTGGTTTTAATAGCGGGAGTAATACCGGTACTCTTGGTGCTGGGGGGCGTTGGGAAGATCGTCCGACGATCACGTACAGTCCTATCTCGGGAAGAAAGTTTTCTGAAAGTTTGTTAAAGCCCATTTCACCTGAATCATTGTTCGCGTTGGTGCAATCTGGGTGGTCAACCGAACTTATGTTTCGCCTGACTGTTGCACAAATCAATGGTGTGGCAGATGCGAATCCTCCTTTGCAGGCCGAACCTAGGTTTCGTGACATGCTGTCTGTTTGGAGTCGGCTGCGCGAAGCGCGGATTATAGCTCTGCGGCGCAGTAGTAATGTGGATGAGAGGGCGCGGATTGTGTTGTACGTGAACGATGCTGAGCTTGATGAACAGACTCGTGACGATCTGTCTTTCCTACGGGAAACTCTTGGTTTGCGCAAGGGGGCTAAAGAGTTCACTTTGTCGTACGGGTTAACAAGTCATGACCCTGATGCGCTTGTCGTGTTGACGTTATCTATACTGGACATGATGGTCGATTTAGCGCGGCTGGTAGATGTTCCCCAGCAACACATCGATGAAGGAAGAACCTCTCCAACGTTTGTTGATACCGGCCTAGGCGGACCTTTGTTGCAAGTTCACTCGTCCATTGAAGAGCCTGAAATGCCTTACGTAGCAATCCGTGAGCGTGGCTATTGGTTTTATATAGACGACAGGGACCTGATGAGTAAACGGACCTTCGGTGTAATACAGATATTACTCAGCCTGACGGACTCTGGTGACGCTGCTAAAGGCCCTGTGTTATCTATCGGTGGTTAGTCGGAACTTTATGCTGAATTACATTGAGGCACAGTGCAATACAGAGACAACTAAAGGTATGCGTACATGAATATAACATATGAAAAATCGCTGAGTAGGTTAGTTATCGCAGCTGTTTTACTTTTCGGTACAAATTCAGCTGATGCTGGTGAATGGAGTGGTAGTGCATCGTTATATTTTTGGCTGCCGTCGATAGATGGGAGTGGCAATCTTAACGTACCACCGAATGATGGCTCAGGAGAAGAACCTCTGCCTGTTGACCCTAGCCAAGTGCTTGATTCCTTAGATCTTGCTTTGATGGGATCCTTTGAGGTGAGATATGATAAATATCTCTTTTTTACAGATATTGCTTATCTTGATATGAGCAATACAAAAAGCGTAAACATCTTAAACACTTCAAGAGAAGTCGAGCTTGGTTTTGAGGGATGGCAGTCTTCCTATTATGGTGGGTACGCTGTAGCCAGTTCTGATGAGCTGACTGTGGATATTATTGCTGGGTTAAGATATTTCAGTATGGAGTTTGAAGTCGAAGTTGACCGAGATAATATTGTTAAACAGAGAACAAGGACATTTTATGAGGGACTTCTAGACGGTATCATTGGGCTTAAGGGCCAATACAATATTACCGAACAGTGGTTTATCCCTTATCATGCAGATTTTGGTATCGGAAATTCTGATCTTACCTACCAGCTAATCGGTGGGGTCGGTTATGGCGGCGCTTGGGGAGATGTTGAACTGACTTATCGCCATTTAGCTTGGCACCTTAGAGATGACAGTATTTTAAACACCTTTAGTTTAAGCGGCTTTTCGATAGCTTACAGTTACCATTTTTAAATCTTTGATAATTTTGTACGGCAGCATGGCATCACTGCGCTCACAAATATCATAAATAGCGGTGTTTCAATATGCCATTCTTAATAGTAATAAGGTAAAACATGATGCATCTATCATTTAATTAAAATACAGAGAGTAGGGTAGAGAGACCTTAACTTCTTGCTCTCTCCGGAGAAGTTATTTCATGACTATTCTAATCATATTAAAGAGATATTATGAAGCAAGTAAATGTTTACCACCCATTTTTATTTTCCACTTTCAAACGCGATCATAGCCTGATGTTAAGTGATTTAAAATGGAAAGCTTTTGAATCTCATGACTTTTTAGGAGATGGTGAAGATTGGGCGTTGCTGTTAGAAAATATGCTTTCAGAAAAGAATCCCAGCTTATTAGAAAAACTGACTTTTGGTGATGAGACGTTGATGTTTACTATCCATAGTGAAGACAAAGATGCATTGCATGCAATTGCTGAAATGGTCTTTGAATTTTATGATGATGATGATTTATTACATGCTTGTATCACCCGTTATGCTCAGTACGAATTTGAACCAGAATTAATAAGTAAATCCAGCTGATAC
>NZ_JASJHF010000221.1:0-3758 GCF_033791185.1 Moritella sp.
ACCTTATTCAGCAAGGATTCCTACAACGTACACCTCGTGGCCGTATTGCTACTCCACGTGCTTATCTGCATTTGGGTTTTGATTACCCACAAAAATAGCCCCAGAAATGGGTGTTGCATATTAAATCAATTTCATATCTTATTTTTGTCAGGTATATTAATAAACTTATAGCGCTAAATATTTAGATTATTGCGCTATAAGTTCGAATTATAGGGTTAATGGTGTGGGTTTTAGAATAATGCAAAATGAAATAGTATTGAGTGAGTTTAAGGCTCGCGTTTATTTTGAAGATACTGATGCTGGTGGCGTTGTTTATCATAGTAACTATTTGAATTACGCAGAGCGTGCCAGAACGGAAATGTTACGTGATAAAGGCTTTTCACAAGCGCTATTATTACAACAAAATCTTGCATTTGTGGTGCGTAAAATAGACATTGATTATCGTTATCCTGCATACCTTGATGATTTATTAATTATAAAATCACATATTAAGGAACTAAAACGTGCATCGTTGGTCTTCTCTCAGAGTATTTATCATGAAAATGGTAAATTGTTGTCAGAATTAACAGTCAAAGTGGCGTGCATTCAATTATCTCATAAGAAACCTTGTGCGATGCCTACAGAAATTATAAGGAAACTAACCAGTGGAAGCTGCTGATATTTCATTTTTTGGTCTTTTTTGGGAAGCAAGTCTACTGGTAAAGGCAGTGATGTTATTACTGCTTTCAATGTCAGTAGCCTCATGGACGATGATCTTTCATCGTTCTAAAGTGCTGACGCAAGCAAACGAAGCATCAAAACGATTTGAAGATAGATTTTGGTCAGGTATTGATCTATCTAAATTATATAAAGAAAGCGAAGCGCGGAAGAATAATATTCAAGGTATGGAGTTAATTTTCCACTCTGGTTTTAAAGAATATGTGCGTATCCATAATAGCCATCAAGAAAATACTGATGCGATCATGGACGGCAGTTATCGTGCCATGCGTGTTGCTTTGTCTCGTGAAGTTGACAATCTGGAAGCGAATTTAAATAATCTCGCCACGATTGGTTCGATCAGTCCCTATATCGGTCTATTTGGTACTGTATGGGGCATCATGAGTTCATTTATCGCGTTAGGTGCAGTGCAACAAGCGACGTTAGCTATGGTTGCGCCAGGTATTGCAGAAGCCTTGATTGCCACTGCCATGGGTCTGTTTGCTGCGATTCCTGCGGTGATTGCTTACAACCGATTTTCTAATCAAGTGATGAGAATTGAAAATAATTACGCTAACTTTATGGAAGAATTCTCAAGTATTTTACATCGCCAGAGCTTGGCTAAACGAACGCAGGACTAAGCGATGCAGCCATATCTACGTAAGCGCAGAAAACCGGTTGCTGAAATTAATGTAGTACCTTACATCGATGTGATGTTGGTGCTGCTTATTATCTTTATGGTGACCGCTCCATTGGTAACTCAAGGCGTACTTGTTGATCTGCCACAAGCACAAGCAGAGGCGTTATCGGAAGACAGTAAGCCGCCTATCGTAGCTTCTGTTGATAAAGATGGTTTGTATTATCTTGATGTCGGTGATGGTGATAAGTCACCGATGTCGCCAGATGATTTAGCTACATTAGTGGCTGCGCATTTAAAATTACAACCCGGCACACCCGTTGTTGTCAAAGGTGATGGTTCTGTCGCTTATGAGCAAGTGATCCGCTTAATGGTGGTTTTACAGCAGGCCGGAGCACCTTCTGTGGGTCTAATGACAGATCCGGTAGAGTAATAGGATGAGAGTAGGGTATAAATAAAGATGAAGGATAATCAGTCTAAATACTCTGTTGCGATTATTATTTCGGTCGTTCTGCATGTTGTGCTGCTGGTATTATTGGGTCTCAGCGCAACATCTACACCACTAAAGCAGCAACCAAAGCCAAAAGCGCAAGCGATCCAAGCCGTTGTTGTTAGTGAGCAAGCGGTAAAGCAGCATGCTGATCGAATTAAACGTACCGAACAAGAGAAGCGTAGAAAAGAGCAACAACGTTTACAGGCAGCTGAAGATCGGATTAACAAGCTTAATAAAGAGCGTCAGCAGAAAGAAGCGGCCATCGCAAAAGCCAAAGATAAACAGAAAAAAGCAGAGCAAGCTGCTACACGAGCTGAAACTAAACGAGCTGAAAAAGAAGTTGAACGTAAAAATGCTGAAGCGGCCGCGGTTAAAGCTGAGCAGCAACGCTTGAAGAAAGTTGAAGAGCGTAAAAAAGCCGAAGCGAAAACCAAAAAAGCTGAAGAGCAGCGTAAGAAGTCTGAAGCTGCTGCTGTCGCCGCTGAGAGTAAACGTCTCAAGGCTGAAGAGAAAGAGCGTAAGCGCCAAGTTGAGGTTAAGCGTAAAAAGGCTGAGGCAGCCAAGCTTAAAGCAGAGCAAGAACGTAAGCGTCAAGAAGTTGAAAAAAAACGCGTAGCTGAACAAAAGCGTAAAGCTGCAGAACAAGAGCGCCAACGTCTTGCTAAAATAGAACGCGATAGACAAGAGAAATTAATGCAAGCGCAGATCGAAGCTGAATTTGCCTCTGAGCTTGACAGTGAAATTCAGCAACTTGATGCTGTACGCCAGCAAGAAGTCTTGAGTGAAGTCGATAAATATACAGCACGTATTCAAAGTTCTATTCAACGAAATATGTTAACCAGCGATGCAATGAAAGGTAAGTCTTGTGCCCTTAATATACGGTTATCCGATTCAGGATTGGTTTTAAGTGTCACGAGTGGTAAAGGTGACAGTGTTGTTTGTAGAGCAGGAATTAACGCGGTAAATAAAGCGGGTTCATTACCTATGTCAGTGGATCCTGATGTTGCTAGTAAGCTTAAAAATATCAATTTGATTTTTAGACCAGAGATTTAATATGAGCATAACTAAACGATTTTTATCTTTCTTTATTGTCTGCCTCATGCAGGTACAAATCGCACATGCGGCATTAGAAATTGTCATTACCGAAGGTACCAATAGCGCAAGACCTGTCGCTGTTGTACCGTTTAAATGGTTAGGCTCGCAACCAAAACCTAAAGATATGACTGATTTTGCCAGTGTCATTGCAGATGATTTACGTAACAGTGGCCGTTTCTCGCCATTAGAACGCAGTTTGATGCCACAAACACCAGCAACAGAGAATACCGTTGATTATGCTGCCTGGAAAGAAACTGGTGTTGAAGCTATTGTGATTGGTACCGTCAAACCATTACAAGATGGACGTCTCCAGATCCACTTCCAGTTGATTAACGTAGCGTCTGGTTTTAAAAATCAAACACCACAAAAAATCGATGAGCAGTTAGTCAAAAATAACGATCATATTAAATTGAATTTGAAAGGTAATTTCTCGACTCGTCGCCCTCGTCATATTTCACACCGTTTAAGTGATTACATTTTTGAAAACTTAACGGGTACACGTGGTGCATTCTTAACGCGTATTGCTTACGTGGCTATTAACTACGATGACAAATACCCATTTAAATTATTAATTTCTGATTATGATGGCATGAATCAGCATGTACTATTCCGCTCAACTGAACCTGTTATGTCACCATCGTGGGATCCTACAGGTAAAAAGCTGGCTTACATGAGTATGGAAGACAAAAAGCATGAAATCTGGATTTATGATTTAGTTACTCAGAAACGTGAACTTATTGAACCGTACAAAGGCAGTAATATTTTTCCAGTATTTTCACCGGATGGTTCGAAACTGTCGATGGTGCTATCTAAATCAGGTCAAGCAGATGTCTATGT
>NZ_JASJHF010000222.1:0-18750 GCF_033791185.1 Moritella sp.
GGCGAGTTGGCGAGCTTGGCGTTTAAATGGATTACCGGCCTGTGCTGGTGACATGCCGATGTATAAAGCAAACTCGCAATTTTCAAGATCTGGCTTCACGTGAGCGAATTTATTCAGATCATTCATTAAGGCGCCAGAGCCCGCTCGGAAACTATAACCGCAATACGATCCATGGTGACCAAAGTTACGCGTGCCATAGCTATTAAAGGCGAAACGTTTGAATAGATCGTCACGCCCTTCGTTGCCGGCGTTAGTCATTAATAACTGATTGGCTTTCGGACCGTACTCAGGATTGAGTGGATCAATGGGAGTTTTTAAGTCGCGGATCGTACGTAGGCCGTCAACCTGACCTTCACCAAATAGATCGCCACCTTCAACTACTTCTGTTAATAACTGCTCGTAGCTAATTGGCTGCCACTTACCTTCGCCACGGTTACCCACACGCTTTAATGGCTGGGTGATCCGATACGGACTTTTACGCATTTCCAGCATGCCATTACCACGCGCACAAGCGGTTGATCTACCGTCTAATCCTGCTTCACCCGCCATAGCGATATAGGCGTCTTTTACTGGCGTATTAAACGGGATCTGATGTTCATTGGATAATGGGTGATACGGGTTACCTGAAATACGTAAGATCTCATCACTGGCGTTGTCTACTCGTACTCGTAAACCACAAAGTGTCCAACAGCCGAAACACATTGACGGTGCAACACGTTGCGCAGGGTTATTGATCAGCTTACCGTTTTCAGTCACTTTATATTCTGGTGTTAACGAATTGCCATAATGTGGATGTTTGGTTTTTTCCCCAGCGGTGCCTTCGATAATGCCATGTACCGCATGTGATGTTGTGGTTGCGTAACCTGCTGCAAAAGCGCCAGCACCACCCACAGCAAGACCTGATTTTAGAAATTGACGACGTTTGTTATCCATAATAAGTCCCTTACTGTGTGTGTGATGCTGGTTTGATTGACGTGTTACTTACTTTATTTATTGATGTGCTAGTTCGGATTTTAATGACCTCTGATGCAGCAAGTGCTAGCGCTAGCCATAATCCCGCCATGCCGAGGATGCCGAGTAGTCCAGCCGAGCCCATCGGTAATTCATACGGATAAGAACCTTGGTCAAATTTCGGAATCGTTTGTACATCCATGATAGTGACCCAGCGTAAGTACCAACAGCAGATCAAACTGATCGCGCTCATTACTAATAATTGCGGACGGTTATATAAGGCTATTTTAGAGGCTAATAAGGCAATGCCGATACAGGCGATAAAGCTCACCATTAAACGGCCCAAACGTACTAACCACTCTTGGCTGTCATAGAGTGAGAACGATGGATTATTCGATGCCCAAATTGGCAGTAAGATCGCGGCTAATATCGCGCTGAGTAATAATGCGCGTTTAATCAGACCTTGGTCGCTCTGGGTAAAGGCATTGGCTTTTGCAGGGATAGGCAATAGCGCTAACAGCAATAATGCAAAACCAATAGCACCGATAAATGCTGTCACAAACCACAATAATGGCGCGGCAGGTTGATGCCAGAGTGGACGGCTTTGTACGACGTAGATCTCGGCGCCAGTGTACAGGGCGATGGTTAAACCGGATAAACAGGTTAATACCGTCACTGTGATCATTTGCTTGCTGGTGGTCTGCCAACTGCCGAGACTAAACAGGGCTATTTTTTGCGCGATAGCGCTATCACTGTGCTTCAGTTCGATAATGTCATCACGTAAATACAACCAAGCGGTAAGTACCGATAGTGCCGAAAATAACGGCAAGAATACCGAGCCAAGTGACATCCATGACCAAGCTGTTAAGTTAGTATAAAAATGCCAAGCACGTCCGGGTTGATGTAAGTCACCGGTTAAGGCTAATGGTCCCACCACGGCACCAATCGACATAGTTAGCACTAAGGCTGCACGTAAATAGTGGCTGGTGTGGGCACGAAATAAATAACTTAATAAAAATAATATCGCCGCCGCATACGCAGAACCAATATAGAAAAAATATTGCACTGCCCAAGGAAGCCAAGCGACGGCTTGGGGTTGGACTAAAATTTCGGTGATGCTCATGCGTTATCTCCTGCTGGATCGTAGATGGCGACCTTATCGTCAATTTTATTGGTGAACGCGTCATCCATACCGATGTAGAACACATGTGGCTGGGTATTTTCTTCTGGTTTTAATACCTTGATGTCATCTTGGTGTTGACGCATTAAATGGCTAATGTGGCTGTTGGTATCGTTAATATCGCCAATAATACGCGCACCACCCACACAGGTTTCCACGCAGGCAGGTAATAAACCTTCTTCTAAGCGATGGGCACAGAAGGTACATTTATCAGCGGTGAGGGTTTCTTGGTTAATAAAACGGGCATCGTAAGGGCACGCTTGTACGCAATAAGCACAGGCCACACAGCGCTCGTTATCAACCATGACAATACCGTCGTCACGTTGGAAGGTCGCTTGCACCGGGCAAACTTTCACACAAGGTGGGTTTTCACAGTGGTTACACAAGCGCGGTAGGGTAAATGATTTCACATTTTGTAATTCACTGCTGCCGTCATCTAAAGTCACTTCATATTGTTTTACTGTTGTTCTAAATTGACCGATAGGTGCTTGGTTCTCAATACTGCAACCGACAGTACACGCTTGGCAGCCCACGCATTTGCGTAAATCAACCACCATGGCATAACGTTTACCTGTGTGACCTTTACGATTGGGTGCTTGGTTATTACGGATCATGGTCGTGGTGAGCGGATTTGCCCCTGAAACCGGTATGATGGCGGCGCCTACGGTTAATGCACCGAGACGGCCCATTAAGCGGCGTTTAGTTGAGTCCATGAGAACACCTTGTGGTTAATAGTGATTAAGGCTATTGTCTGGAAATTAAGAGGTAGATTGTATTGTGGTTTTCCACATACCCCTGAGTGGCTTGATCTAAAACAACAAATATTTTTACTTAGTGGTTATTTTGGTATCGTTGGGAGTGTCGGTATGCGCAGTGCTGAATTGCTTTTGCAGTTATTTAGCCATGAATTTAACTGGAATGAATTGAAACGGAGTCGCACGAATGAGTTGGGATGATGGTATTAGTCGTGTAGTAACACATATCACTGTTAGCTTGTTATTACTGGTCTGTGGTTATAGCTATGCCAATGCATCGAATAATCCTGCTGCTGATGAGTACCATGGCGAAACGATTGTAGTCGATGTCGGGGTATTAGCCACACGCGGTGTATTGGAAGCCAAGCAGCGTTGGCAGCCGACATTATTATGGTTACAAAGCCAGATCCCCAATAGTGAATTTAGATTACACCCTTATACTTTGGCTGAAATGGAAACGGCAGTAAAGCAGCAAAGTGTCGATGTGGTGGTGACTAATCCTGGACAAGCGGTGCGCTTAGGTCGGCAATACCCCTTGTCTTGGTTAGCGACCTTAAACAGTAAGTTAGGTGACGGTACCCATGTTATCGGTTCGGCATTGATTGTACGTGCCGATTCGCACTATCAGCATTTGGTTGATGTCAGTGGTGACAAGATCGCTGCGGTTGCCAGTAATGCCTTTGGCGGTTATCTCACCATGCAACTTAGGGTGCAAAACTCAGGCATAAATCCCATCGCTTTTTTTGCTGATGTGTCTTTTTTAGGTTTTCCTGTTGATGCCATTATTTATCAGTTGCGTGACGGTTATTTTGATGCCGCGGTGGTGCCAGTGTGCCAACTGGAAAGCATGCTAGAAGAAGGCTTGATTGAAGCCGATGTTTTTCGAGTATTAGATGATATCAGCCCTGATAATTTTGCCTGTGGCCTGTCTACGCAGTTATACCCGAATTGGTCGATAGCCAAAACTGGCGCTATTTCAACTAATTTAGCCAAGCAGATAACCCAGGCATTATTAGCATTGCCGAGTGATCACGCCGCCAGTATCGCTGCGTATTCAACCGGTTGGACACCACCGATTAGTCAGTTGTCTGTTGATCAGTTATACCGTGATTTAGACATGCATCCGTTGCAACGACCGTGGTGGCAAGAGGCAGCAGTCTGGGTCAAGAAAAATCAGCAATGGGCCTGGGTAGTTTTTTTATTCGTATTATTATTAAGTGTTTATCATTTAATTTTGGAGTACCGTTTTAGTCGCAGTGAACGTAAATTGAAAGCCACTTTAAACCGTTTAAAAGAAAAAAATGCCATGTTAGAGCATGCGCAGCGAGTCGCGATTGTTGGTGAGTTAGGCAGTAGTCTCGCGCATGAAATTAATCAACCTTTGGCGGCTATTTTAAATTATAGCCAAGGCGGATTATTGCGGATTAACAAAGGTGCAGATGCCAGTGACATCACGCCAGCATTAGAAAAAATACAGCAACAGGTGCAGCGCGCTGACGGTATCGTGCAGCGACTGCGGACGCTTATTAATAAGCGCTCGGTGGCTAAATCTAGTTGTGATATACAGGTATTATTAACTGATACATTAGAGTTGTTAGAGTATGATCTGCAGCAGAAAAATATTACCGTCAGCCGCACTTGTGTCGGTAATGCAGTGCCCTTATATGCCGATGTAGTGGGGTTACAGCAAGTATTATTAAATGTATTAAACAATGCGGCGGATGCCTGCTTGATGCGAGCTAAAACCGTGTTGATAAATGATGAAATTAATATTACCAGTGACTATAGCGATGACAGATTAATATTAACCATCAGTGATAATGGCATTGGCTTAACGGCGACCAATGCCGAATTACAGAATGCTTTTTTCACTACCAAGAAAGACGGCTTAGGGTTGGGCTTAGCCATTTGTCGAGACGTAGTGGAAGCCCATCACGGTCAGTTTTCATTAGCACCCGCAGAGCCTATGGGCTGCTGTGTGAGCATTATTTTACCGTTACCATAACATCTATCAGAGGACTATAAATATGAACCCAGCGTCAACAGCTATGTCACCAACAGTGCCTGTTTATGTCGTCGACGATGATGAATCGGTACGTGATTCGTTGGCTTTTATGCTCGAAGGTTATGATGTTAATGTCACCACTTATGCTGGTGGACCGACATTTTTAGATAACGCGGATATTATGCTGCCGGGTTGTGTGATCTTAGACAGTCGTATGCCTGAATTACGCGGCCAAGAGGTACACGCAATTTTGCGACAATGTCATAGCCCGCTGTCGATTATTTTTCTCACTGGTCATGGTGATGTCTCTATGGCTGTGGATGCGTTTAAATCTGGCGCCGTGGATTTCTTTCAAAAGCCCGTTGATGGTGAAAAATTATTGCAGGCGATCATATTGGCGGCAGAAAAATCATTACAACGTAGTGAGCAGCTCAAGGCGTTATCATCTTATCAGTCACTGACCGAGCGTGAACGCGATATATTATTGTTGTTGGTGCAAGGTAAACGAAATCAACAGATAGCTGATGGCTTGTGTATTGCGGTGCGTACCGTAGAAGTGCATCGCTCGAGTTTGATGAAAAAATTTAATGCTAAAACTATTGCTGAATTAGTGCTGCAATATGGCATGGCGATAAATTAATGAGAGCGAACAGAATTATGATTTGTTTTACTCTTTAGTTGTAATTTATGGTTGAGAAAAGTTCAATATCGCATAAACTTCTGATTGTGAATTAACATTATATTCACAATCTTTTTGGATTAATGAGTTAACTGGAGGTACACATGAAAAATTTAAATCTTGTTCAATTCGTCTGTGTATCTGTCGATCATACCAGTCCCATGATGGCCGTTCATCACGCCCTCATAGCCTGTTTTGATCTGAAATCAGGCACCAATAACTAATTAATTCGTAACCTTAAACGGCTGCGAAAATGGCAGCTGATAGGGTAATCCTCATTTATATCCCTAGATAGTCGAAATATTTCATGCCATTTTCCCAGTCAATTTTTTAAGTTCCAAACTTATATACTGGAGAATTATTATGCGTCATTCACTTTACCTAAACCTTGCAGTGTTCTTTGTTCGTGCTGATATCCGTCGTGAAGAGCGCGTATGGTTAGCAAAAAACCGCCGTACCAGCAGTGATCTGCCATTAGGCAATGCGTATCTGTTAAAAGATCTTGGTCTGAATGTTGACGGTCGCCCACTTTGTAGTGCTGAGCCGCGTGATGTTAATGCTGCACGTCGCGTTCGTCATCTACGTCGTGCTTGCCGTGTGAAAATAGCAACGTAATAAAAAGGGCTAGGCTGTAGATGCAGCTTAGCCCCTGATATCGTTTTAGCAGTAGAATTTTATTTAATGTTCAAACGTTGCGGAGCCATCTTCATTGATGTGAAGTTTGGCTTTTGCTTGGTTGATTAATTGTGCTGCATAAGAAGGTGAGACTGAACGTAAGCTGCCTTTTCCACTATGAAATGAAGGCTCCCAAACTCTATCTCTGTATCGACCTGTTTCTATAAATTCCACTACTACTTTCATGAATTACCTCTATATTGTTGGTCTAATTGATGCCCTATTACGAAGATAATATTGTCTTGCGTAATGGTCATTCAAAGAGTTAGAGGTAACAAGAGTTCAATTGGTTCAAATATAAATCATTCTTATTTCAAATGAAACTAAGGACGTTTTTTTTATTCTTTTATCGATATATAAACGTGGTGATTTTACCGTGGCTAACTTAAATAATTACGCCTTCCATAACAAGTAGCTAGCGTTGCCTGACTGACATAGCTGAAATTAGCAACTAGACTATTAGCAACTAGAGTATAAGAAATCGGCCTATACTCGATCATCATTTTACCGAACCCAACATGTGTTTTCTGTAATATATTGGGGAGGAGGGTTAGTATGAGAGATAACTCCGCCATCGAAGCGTATCGTAAAGACCATGGATTGGAACAACTCACTTATCACACGGTTGAAGAGATCCAAGCGGGGCACTTTGACTTAGATAAAGCCCAGGCTTTTCTTGCCTTTCAAAGTCGCATTAACAACGAACTCCTTAATCATAAAGTCATTACTGCAAACCCTTATACGCAGTGGTTTAGTCAGGCTGCACTTAACGATGCGCAGATTAAACAACTGATCGTGCAGTTCTCGGTTTTTTCTAATCAATTTTTAGTCGCCCAACTGGAAAAAATGCTCAATGCTGAATCTATTGAAGAAATGCGGGCGTCGAAAGAAATTTTAGCCAATGAAATCGGAGTGGTATATAAAAACCCGAAGCGAGATCGTGCTGCGCAGTTAACTCAGGATGAACGTGAGTTTGGTGATATTGAGGGCAGTATTGATGGCGGTGCTTTTCATTTTAAGGCTGCGCATTTTGAGTTGTTAAGCCAATTGGCCGATTATTTTGGTCTGGCATTTAATCAAATAGGTCGACGAAAATTTGGCACAGCGAAGACCTTGTTCTTCTGTGATGAATTAGTGCGGATTTATGGTTCGCCAAGTTATGCCACCTCAACTGCCGCCTCTTATGCCGTTGAAAATTGGGCTGCGGCAGGATTCTGGGATGAACTGGTCGCTGGGTTTAATCATTATCGCCAAACCCGTAATTTAAAAGGCCTGCCACTGACCTTTTTTACTTGGCATGCCAAACTCGAAGCTAATCATGCGAACCATACTCAAGAAGAGCTTGAGGCTTATTATTTTAATAATGACGTCGATGAAACACACTTTATTCAAAGTGGCAACGAGATGCTCGATGGGGTATATGCTTTTTGGCAAGGACTGGATGAAGAAAGAAAACGCATTCACTAATTAATCTTAGCAACTCTTATTCTGCGTCTGGCTATTTGTCTACATCAGGTTGCTGCTCAGGCGCCGCTTGGCTAAATGCTGGTAGCAGTATGCAATGTTGATAGATATGGCTAATTGCAGGGTAGGCCGTCATATCAAACTTAAAGCGCAAGGCATTGTAAACTTGCGGGATCAAGTAAACATCAGCCAGAGTTACTTGCTCGTTGTAGCAATAGTGGGTACTTGCTTTTTTCGCTAGGAGCGTTTCAATTGCGGCAAAACCTGTGGCTAGCCAATGGTGATACCAACGTATTTTTTCGGCCTTATCACAATCGAAGTGCTCCTCAAGATAACGTAATACCCGTAAATTATTTATCGGATGCATGTCGCAAGCGATAATGTGCATTAAGCTGCGCACATAAGCACGTTCAATTAGGCTGGTTGGCAGTAAACTTGGTTGCGGAAATCGCTCTTGCAAGTATTCAATAATCGCGCCTGACTGGATGATTATTTGGGCTTTACTGTCTGGCGCGGCGACATCAAGACAGGGTAATAAGCCTTGGGGATTAATCGTCAGGTATTCAGTCGAATGCTGCTGGCCGCCATCTTTAACCAAATGCACTGGTACTGTGTCATAGTTAATATGCTTTAAATTTAATACTATCCTAACGCGATAAGCCGCTGATGAGCGGAAATAACTATACAGTTTCATCTTGTTTCGCCTTTATTCACCGAGACACTACCGTTTGCTCAATCGCGCCAAAAATAGAGTGTCCCACTTTATCCCGCATTTCAATTTTAACCTTGTCGCCCTGTTGTAAAAAAGCTGTCGTGATTTCCCCTGTGGCAATTTTTTCTAACATTCTTTGTTCTGCTAGGCAGGATGAACCGACAGTGCGATCACAATTGGATACGGTGCCTGAACCGATAATGGTACCGGCGGTTAAAGTGCGTGTTTTTGCCGCGTGGGCAATCAACTGCGGGAAATTAAATGTCATGTCGGTACCGGCATCAGGGCAGCCAAATAAAGTGTCATTGAGATAAGTTGATAACGGTAGCTGTAATTTTTCTCCATCCCAAGCCTCGCCCAGTTCATCGGGTGTCACGGCAACAGGAGAGAATGCGGTCGATGGTTTACTGTGAAAAAAGCCAAAACCTTTGGCTAACTCACTGGGAATTAAATTACGCAGGGATACATCGTTGACTAGGGTGATTAATAAAATACATTCACTGGCTGCGGATGCGTTTATGCTCATTGGCACATCGCTGGTGATCACCGCCACCTCGGCTTCAAAATCCAAACCCCAAGCAGGATCTTGCAGTGGAATATCATCCTTAGGTCCTAAAAAACTGTCGCTGCCACCTTGGTACATTAATGGTTCTGACCAAAATGACTCGGGCATTGCCGCGCCTCTGGCTTTGCGTACTAGCTCGACATGATTAACGTAAGCACTGCCGTCAGCCCACTGATATGCTCTGGGTAAAGGCGATTCTAGTAGGCAGTTTTTAAATTCAATCACAGCAGTCAAATCACCGTTATTCAATTGTGCATAATGGCTTTGTAATTGCGGTTCGACGATAGACCAATGCTCTAGCGCCCATTGTAAATTGGCCGCTATCGAGGATACGCACAATGCAGTTTGTAAGTCTTTGCTAACTAGGTATAAGCTGCCATCTCTAGAACCGTCTCGTAATGTGGCTAATTTCATCGTATTTTGTTCTCCTGCTTGGCGTTATTCTTTCCAACTATCGACATAACCTGACCACTCTACATCCGCCATGCCTGAGCCTATGGCTAAACCATCACGGGTATCAATCATCACAGCTACTTCATCAGTCTCTTTGCGCTGTGACTGACAACCGGCTCGATAGGCTTTAGGATGGGGGCCATGGGGAAAGCCACAAGGATGGAAGGTCAACATCCCTGGGTTTATGTTGTCGCGGCTAAAGAACTCGCCTTGGTGGTAAAAGATAACTTCATCAAAATCATCATTGCTATGATAAAAAGGCACTTTCAATGCGCCGGGATCACTTTCCATCGGCCGTGGCACGAAAGTACACACCACAAATCGACTGGTCACAAAGGTCGAATGGGCGGAGGGGGGAAGATGGAAGCGATGGCTCATTAATGGGCGAATGTCGAGCCAGTTAAGCCGTACGACAGATACGTCACCATGCCAACCCACCACATCCAGCGGGTTAAATGGATAAGCGATGATGGACTGTTGATTAAAGCGTTTGATAATGACTTGCCACGGCAGCTCGTCCTGTTGTTGTAAATAGGCATCGTCAATTTCTGGGGTATCCAATACCGCTTGATCAAATACCGCATGCTGGCCAACGATGGTTTTATCGGGTAAACCATAATAATCATTGGTTGCTTCGATCATCATTAAAGTCATTGGCTTGGCTGGTTCTAAACGCCACAAACAAGAACGCGGAATTAACACATAGTCACCTTGTTCCACACTCAAATGACCGTAATCACAAAACAATTCACCGTGGCCTTGATGGATAAAAATGAGATCGTCACCATCGGCATTTCTGACCAAGGTTTGCATGTTTTCGTTACATTGCCAGAATCTGATCTGGCAATGGGCATTGTGAAATAATAGCGGGGCATCCCAGGGGGAAGGTTGAGCGCTGGGCAGTGTTAATAAATTATAAGCTCTTGGCCTGTGCTCGCCAGACCAAGCGCACCATCCCGTCGGCGGGTGTTTATGATGCAGGTGTGTTGCGGGTCCATAAAAACCTTCCCGACTGACTTCTCGCTCAAATACACCTTGTTCGGGGAGATCCACGTGCGCTTGCCGAGAATAAGTGCCTTTGCGTAATGGAAACGCAATTCTACGGATCATATGTTGCCCCTTTAGTTATTTTTGTCGATGATCACGCCACGCGCAACTTGGTCTCTTTCAATGGATTCGAACAAGGCTTGGAAATTGCCCTCGCCAAAACCTTCATCACCTTTACGCTGGATTATTTCAAAGAAAATCGGACCAATTAAAGTTTTGGTGAATGTTTGTAATAGCAGTACTAACTTGCCATTATCCATGTGACCATCAATCAAAATACGGTGTTTTCTTAACTGGTCTATGGCCTCGTGATGGTCTGGCAAGCGTTCTGCTATCATGTCGTAATAGGTATCGGGGACATCCATGAATTTAATGCCGTTGGCTTTTAAGGTCGCGACGGTGTGATAAATATCATCAGTGCCTAAGGCGATGTGTTGAATACCTTCACCGTGATATTCCTGCAAGAATTCTTCAATTTGGGATTTGTCATCACTGCTTTCATTAATGGGGATACGCAGATTCCCGCAAGGACTGGTCATGGCGCGACTACGTAAGCCGGTCATCTTGCCTTGAATATCGAAATAACGAATTTCGCGGAAATTAAATACCCGTTCGTAAAACTCTGACCAAGTATCCATGTGGCCATTATGTACATTGTGGGTGAGGTGGTCGATGTAAGTCAGTCCGGCAGATTTTGCTGGCTGCTCAGTGTCGCCAGTTAATTAAAACTGTTCCTGATAAAGACGCTTTCTAACACCGTCATCGACTAAATACAGTAGACTCTCGCCAATGCCATAAATTGCTGGCACGCCGAACTCGAGGATCTTACGCTTACAAGGTTGGGCTTCACGGCTAATGGCATGTTGATAGGCTTTATCGGCATCGCTGACTTTGAACCCCATCGCACAGGCGGAAGGGCCGTGCTGCTGCGAGAACTCAGAGGCGAAACCACGGCCTTCGGTACTCACCAAAAAATGAATATCACCTTGTTTAAACCAAGTTAACGGACGAGTCTGATGTTGGGCAAAAGCATGAAAACCCAATTGTTTGAAAAGCGTGGCGAGCTGTGTTGGATCGGGAGACGTGAATTCGACAAACTCGAAGCCTTCAGTGCCCGCAGGATTGCTAAACTCTTGTTTAGTATAATCATACGCATGACCCATAATACCTCCTTTGCAGACTTTGGAAGTACAGACCAGCCTACAAATTTAACAGGAATGTAGAGCTAGTATGGACGATTTATACTGATCTTGCTTACTTAAGATTTTAAAATAGTGTCATGGATAACTTGGGTGAGAAACATCACCTGGTTTATTTTTTCTTATGCTCATACATGTAAAAGTCAGCCATCTCAATAATTTCGTTATATTGGTCACCTGCAGAATAAGGGGTTAAACCATAGGAAAATGAAATTTTATGCTCTCTAAATTCCTTTTTGTATTTAGACTTTTGGATTATTTTAAGTTGTATTTTTTCTATAATGTCAGTGGCAATTTCTATTGTCGGGCAATCATTCAATAAGATAATAAATTCATCACCACCGCTTCTGATTAAGTAGTCTTCGTCTCTTATTGCTTCTTGAGCCGATGATGCCAGTAATTTAATTGCGCTATCACCGGCAGAGTGACCTAAGGTGTCATTAATTTCTTTTATTTTATTGCCATCGATAACGGCCAATACCCCAGACGAAGTCGCTTCACTGTAGTAATCAAAATAACGTCGGTTATAGGCTTTGGTGAGCGTATCTATCATGGATTTTTGTTTATGCAGTTCAGACTCGCTGGTAATACGTCGAATAAAGTGAAAATAAAAAATGGCCATCGCGATAACAAAAGACAATACAAATGAAAATTTTAACGGTATATCAATGATGTATAAAAATGGGATACTGACAATAACGGTAATACCATCGGCAATTACCGCATATTCACTGCGATAAAATAATAAAGAGTCGGGATAATCTGCATACTTAACCGAGATAACATAATTTTTTTGGTTTGTTTTCGAGTTGGGTGGCACGATAGCGATGTTTTTATCATCATAGTAAGAATTACTATTCAAATGCACATTAAACCCGATATCAATATGATCATTCATGCCTTTAAATATAGTGAATAATTTATTACCAGAGAGCGCATCTTCATGCATATAGCTCACGCGGTACTTGTTCACTTTGGTTTTGCAAATATTCAGTTCACGGCAGCGCAAAGGGTCAAAAATAGTTGTTACGACACTCGGTGCTAATTTTCGTCGATATAAAACACTGTGGGTTTTCCAGTCTTTAATCATGAAGTTACCAGAAATAGACGATGTGGTAATAAAACCTAAACTGTCGAGGGCATTTTTATACTGAGAAAGCAGATCTACCTTTCCGGCATCAGTGCTTGTTTCAGGCTCGACCTCGACCTTACTCATATAAATGTGAGATATTTTATTTAGTGGTGTTGATGATGCGAGTTTTTCATTCGTTGATATAACTATGATATTAGAGAGTTCGAGTAAGGCATCAGAGAGATCATTCATGGTTTGACGTATCGTTGATTGTTCATCTTTAAGGGTACTTGCAGAAAACATGTAATGAAACATTACGGTTAATACGACAAAAGAAACAATGAACATTCTCACTGCAAAATAAATACTATGTAACAACCTTACAACCCTTACTTCTTAAAAAATAGTTGGGCATGGTAGGGCATTTTATAGCAACTTTAAATATATATGCTTACATAATTTTATGCATGATTATATATTCAGCGTTTAATTCTGAGGCTGTACGGATGGTGTTATTTTAACGAGACGATGATATTGAAATCATTGCAGAAAAAAGAAACTGAGTATATCGAGAGATTTAAAAAGCTAAATTAGGGGGAGAGGACGGCGATAACAAAAGTCATCGCCTGTAATTAAGTTACAGTTTAGTGAGTGCTACTCAATATTTTGTAACTGCTCGCGCATTTGCTCAATCAAAACTTTAAGCTCTACCGCAGACTTAGTAATATCTGTACTAATCGATTTTGAACCTAGGGTATTTGATTCACGATTGAATTCTTGCATCATGAAATCCAGACGACGGCCGCAAGCGCCACCTTTGGTTAAGATGCTACGTGTTTCAGTGACGTGGGCATTTAAACGGTCTATCTCTTCTGCCACATCTAACTTCTGCGCCATTAAGATAAGTTCTTGTTCTACACGTGTTTCATCAAGTTCGATTTTCGCATCGTTAAATTTCTTTTGAATGCGTTCACGTTGCCATTCGATGATCTCTGGCATTTTGCCTTCAACAAAATCAGCTTGCTCAGAGATACCTGTTAAGCGTTGCTCTAACATCGCTTGCAGTTTTTCACCTTCAGAGGCTCGAGAATCAAGGAATTCAATCAGTGTGTCGTCGAAAAAGCTTAATAGGTCCGTTGATAACTCACCCATATCTTTTTCAGCGGCTTCCATCACACCAGGCCAGCGTAAGATATCAACCGGATTTAATTTTGCTTTACCGGCTTTTTTAGATACCCAGTTGGCGCTTTCAATTAACTTTTCAGCCAACGCTTCGTTTAACTGTAATTCACCACTGTTGGCAGCGTTTGCTTCAAAACGCAGGTTACATTCTACTTTACCGCGTTGTAATTTTTTACGGAAACGTTCACGTAGTACAGCTTCTAAACCACGGAATTGCTCAGGTAGTCGGATGTAAGTTTCGAGGTAACGTTGGTTAACCGAACGGATCTCCCATACTGCGGTACCCCAATCGCCTTTAAACTCTTTACGGGCATATGCCGTCATACTATGAATCATGTTGAATCCGTTAATTAAAGTAAATTAAGCCAATTATACCTGTAGGTTATTACAACTTGCTATAGCGATAGTTTAGCTTAGCTCATATAATATTGGCCAATCATCAATGAAGAGTTAAAATAATGCGCCCAAGTCAAAGAACATTAGGTCAAATTCGACCTGTAACAATTACCCGTAACTTTACCGCTCATGCAGAAGGGTCTGTATTAGTTGAATTTGGTGATACCAAAGTATTGTGTACTGCGACTGTTGAAAACGGTGTGCCACGTTTCTTAAAAGGTAAAGGCCAAGGTTGGGTTACGGCTGAATACGGCATGTTACCGCGCTCGACGCACAAGCGTATGAATCGTGAAGCGGCACGTGGTAAACAAACTGGACGCACTATGGAAATTCAACGTCTGATCGCGCGTTCATTGCGTGCTTGTATCGACCTTGAAGCATTAGGTGAAAATACTATTTTAATCGATTGTGATGTTATTCAAGCGGACGGCGGTACGCGTACTGCGGCTATCACTGGTGCTTGTGTGGCATTAGCGGATGCGGTTGAATTTTTGATCCGTAAAGGCAAGTTAAAGATTAGCCCTATCAAATTTATGATCGCAGCGGTGTCTGTTGGTATCTATAAGGGCGAAGCGGTGTGCGATTTAGATTATCCAGAAGATTCTGATGCTGAAACAGACATGAATGTGGTGATGACTGAAACCGGTAAATTTATTGAGATCCAAGGCACAGCTGAAGGTGAACCGTTTAGTCACGAAGAAATGCTCGACATGCTGGCGCTAGCGAAAGACGGCATCGAGCAGATCATTGTAGAGCAAAAGAAAGCCCTCGGTGATAGCTTGATTAAAGTGTAAAGCTTGTTAGAATAGCGGCGCTTATCGTTAGTCGCCGCGCGCTAACAAGGTTAATTGCCTAATAATATTCCCCGTATTATTAGGCTTTTTAGGTGAAGTGGCTTTTAGTCCACAACATCTAATTAATCATAATAGGGGAAAACGATGAAAGATTACCAACGCGAGTTTATTGAGTTTGCTTTAGAAAAAGAAGTACTTAAATTTGGTGAATTCACTTTAAAGTCTGGTCGTACTAGCCCTTATTTCTTCAACGCCGGTTTGTTTAACACGGGTCGTGACTTATCACGTCTTGGGCGTTTCTATGCTGCCGCTTTAGTTGATTCTGGTATCGAATACGATGTGGTATTTGGTCCTGCCTACAAAGGTATCCCAATCGCGACGACAACAGTTGTAGCGCTGAATGATCATCATGACATTGATGCACCTTACTGCTTTAACCGCAAAGAGAAAAAAGACCACGGCGAAGGTGGTTCATTAGTCGGTTCAGCACTCGAAGGCCGTATCGTATTGGTTGATGATGTGATCACTGCGGGAACTGCAATCCGTGAATCAATGGATATTATCCAAGCGCATAACGCTGAACTTTCAGGGGTATTAATCGCCCTAGACCGCCAAGAGAAAGGTAAAGGCGAGTTATCAGCAATTCAAGAAATTGAACGTGATTATGGCTGTAACGTACTATCAATCGTGACATTGGGTGATCTTGTTACTTTCTTAGCGGATAAGCCTGGAATGCAACAACACCTTGAAACGGTAAAAAAATACCGTGAAAACTACGGTATCTAATCTATCTGTTTCAGGGTTAGGTTAGAAGGCTTTAGTGCTAAACTAGCATAGTGAAAAGGCTACCGAGGTAGCCTTTTTTGTTTTTATACTTTGCTGTGAGTTGCTATTAACTTAGTGCTTATTTAACTTTGTAGCAGCTGCTTGTTTAAGAATGCCCACTGTTGATCAAAGTCTGTGGTTGGTTTTAAGGCAAAACGAGTACGCACATATTGATTCATACGGCCTTCTGCATACGCCAGCAATAAGTTTGCTAACATACCTTCATCTAAGCTAAAACCAGTACCGTCACGCATTTTCTTTTCACGCAGTAACTGCTTTAAGTGTGTTTCAATCTTTGCGTATAGCGCGCTGATTTGTTCACCAAGGCGCTCGTGCTCACCTTGCAGTGCATCACCAGTCATAATGCGGGTGATACCTGGGTTACGTTCGGTAAATACCAGCAATAAATGCAGGATGTGATGACAACGGGTAATGGTATCTTTTTCTTCGTTTAAGACCTGATTAATACCCGCTAAGATTGAATCCTCGATAAAGGTAATTAAGCCTTCAAACATACGCGCTTTACTGGGGAAGTGGCGATACAGAGCGGCTTCTGATACGCCGACCTCTTTAGCGAGTTTGGCCGTCGTTATACGTTGACCTGGACTCGTTTCCAGCATATGTGCTAACGCTTGTAAAATCTGTTCTCGACGATTCTTTTTAGTGCTTGTTGACATCTTTTTCATCCTAGAATGGTGTTAACCGTTATTGCTTACCCGAATGGCCAAAGCCACCTTCGCCACGTTCACTACTATCAAACTCTTCAACAATGGTCAGCTGTGCTTGGATCACTGGCACTATCATCATCTGAGCAATACGATCGCCCGGTTGAATACTGAAGCTATCTTGACCGCGATTCCAACATGAGATCATTAACTCACCTTGATAATCAGAATCGATTAAACCCACTAAATTACCCAGTACAATACCGTGTTTATGGCCTAAGCCTGAACGCGGTAAAATGGTTGCTGCCATGGTTGGGTCAGCAATATGGATCGCAATACCTGTTGGGATCAAATGCGTTTCACCGGGATTAACCGTAAGCGGTTGTGCAAGACAAGCGCGCAGATCTAAACCGGCTGAACCTGGTGTTGCATAACTTGGTAATGGAAATTCGGTGCCTACGCGTGGATTTAATATTTTAACTTCTATTTGCTTCATTGTTTGTTTCACTGAATATATCAATTGAGGGTTAGACAGTGCCTTGCGTTAGCGCAAGACACTGTAAAATACCGAGTCTAATTTTAGTTATGGCTAGGTATTTGTATTGAACTGCGTTGCAATTAGTTGCAATAACTGTGCGGCCACATCTTGTTTGCTAGCTAAGGCAATTTGCGCTGTGCCTTGTGGCCAAAATACGGTTAATGCGTTGTCTTCAGCATTAAAACCTTGGCCAGATTGTGCCACGTCATTTGCGGCGATCATAGCAAGATTTTTACGTTGCATTTTGTCGCGTGCATAATGCTCAATATCTTGGGTTTCTGCAGCAAATCCGACGGTAAAAGGAGAATTTTCGAGCGCCGCTACACTGGCGACAATATCGGGGTTTTTGATCATGCGTACAATCATTTCGTCGCTATTGGTCTTTTTGATTTTTTGTTCGGCAATGGTTTCAGCGCGGTAATCCGCGACAGCCGCGCAGGCAATGAAAATGTCTTGCTGGTTAATATCAGCCATGACAGCCTCGTGCATATCAAGTGCACTGATGACGTTGACGACATTACACTCTGCGGGTGCTGCTAATGTGACAGGGCCACTGACCACCGTGACATTGGCGCCAAGGCTACGTGCGGCCTCTGCGAGTGCATAGCCCATTTTTCCTGAACTGTGGTTACTGATATAGCGCACAGGGTCGATCGCTTCGCGGGTTGGTCCCGCGGTGATCATAATGTTTTTACCCGCTAACAGTCGCGGTTGTGTTTGCTTAGTAAAATAATCGATAACAGCGGTAACTAGCTCATCTGGGTTCACCATTCTACCCGGCCCCACGTCACCACAGGCTTGTGCTCCGGCTGCGGGTCCCCAAAGTAGGACGTTACGTTGTTTGAGCGTCGCTAAATTCGCTTGCGTTGCTTGGGCTTGATACATGACTTGATTCATTGCTGGGGCAATGGCAATCGGTGCTGGCGTTGCTAAGCATAGTGTCGAGAGTAAATCATCAGCAATACCAGCGGTAAACTTGGCTATAAAATTAGCGGTTGCAGGGGCGATTAACACCAAATCGGCCCACTTGGCGAGTTCAATGTGGTTCATGCCTGCTTCGGCTGCAGGATCTAATAAGCTGTGTGCAACGGGGAATCCAGAGACGGCTTGCATGGTTAGCTGGGTGATAAACTCTTGTGCCGATTGGGTCATCACGACGCGGACTTCTGCGCCTTGTTCCGTTAATCGACGGGTTAATTCCGCACATTTATAAGCGGCGATGCCACCTGTAATACCGAGCAAAATGCGTTTGTTGGCAATAGCTGTCATTGTGTATTCCACGTTAAAATCTGAAAGGATATTCTAATAACGCCACAACAATACCATAATTGAATTCGCAGATGCTAAGGTTTGTTATTAATTTTATATGCATCATTATCAAATCTATAAATTTGAACTATTTCACTGTTTTATCATTATAGAGTTCGTTTAGTCACCGAATAACTAAGCTAACAGGACGTTATGTTAAATGGTGGAAAATAGATGAAATTGAAATCATTGCCCAGCAGTGAAATGCCACGCGAAAAATTGGTAAAATTAGGCGCGAATGCATTATCCGATGCTGAATTGTTAGCAATATTTTTACGCACTGGC
>NZ_JASJHF010000223.1:0-9790 GCF_033791185.1 Moritella sp.
GTACTCAATATTTGGCAAAATAATTTAATGCCACAGTGAGCGCTGGGATCCTAAAAATATCCGTTTCTAAGAATAATTCATGTGCAGCACCAGGGATTAAAACAGGCTCTACAGGTTGATGTTGGTTGTTTTCATGGCTTAATGCGTGGCAAAATTGTTGCTGCGCTTCGGCAAGCACGACTTCATCACCACCGGCTTGTAACACTAAGGTTGGTGTTTTGATATTCCCTGCGTATTGGATCGCGCGACGACAGGCTTTGATACTTTGCTGCAGCCAGTTAATTGTTGGCCCACCTAACTGTGTTTGCGGATAAAAACCATAACTACGACGGAAAATATCAAATCGTAATGGGCTGTGCGTTAGCTGATTATTTTCAAATGGTGAGTGGCTAAAGTCGCCTTTACCGGGCGCGTAAAATGATTCGGTATGAATGATCTTGTTCACTATATGCATTGCACGGCTATAAACATTGGCAATAGGGCGTGGTATTTGGCCGAAATTAATCCCAAACATCGGTGATGCGAGTACTGCGGCAGCAAAGTCATGGTGGTAGCTTTGTAAGTATAAACTGCCAATTGCGCCACCCATCGAATGACACAATAAATACTGCTTACTGTGTTGGCTTGGACTAATGACTTTATCGATAAATAATTTTAAATCGGTGACGTAATCACGAAAATGTTCAACATGACCTTTATGTAAGTTTTTTAGTAACCGATCTGACATGCCTTGGCCACGATGGTCTAAGCAATATATCGAATAACCTTGTTGGCAAAGGTCATAAATGAGTTCGCGAAATTTTTGATAAGATTCAGAACGCCCCCCTAGCAGTACTATCGCAGGACCGGTTGTATTGGTCACTGCTGATGCGTAACGTAGCGTTACATTATCAACACCTTGCAGCGTGTCTTCGATAATCGTTGCATCCCAAAACTGTGCAATTTCATCATGATATCTATCAGCAAGTTGTGATTCAGTAGTTAAGTTATATGGATTATCAAATTCGACACATGGGTATTTGCTGGACATGGTTGCAGGAGCTTCTTGTTAATTTTAGTGGTGAATATCTATCACTAGACTACCATAATTTAATTAATAAAATGGTGACTTAACTAGCTGTAAATATGTTTAGCATAAAAAAATAATCTCGCTATTGCAGCACTTGCCTATTACTTTATTGTGAACTAAGGCTAATTAGCGTTAAAAATCGCTAATAAGTGCTCATTTAAGCTGGTAATTATCGAAAGCTAAACTAGTCTTGTTTTATTGATAATCGGAAATTTTTGACACTATATCTCGACAATCAAAGGGGCAGCTAATGAAACGTACTCGACTCAAGAAAAAACTTAACTCGCTACGACGGACGCGTTGTCATTGGTGTCAAATTACAGAGAAGCTAAAGCCGATAGAGAAAACTTACAGCGCCTTGTTACAAAGACGCTAGTATCTTCACCGCATAACTAAAAAGGCGCTTATGATAAGCGCCTTTTTGTGGTTTATTTTAATTTACCGCATAGGGTTATGGATAGACTAAAGAATGTAGCGACTTAGATCTTCATCTTCGACGAGTTCGTTAAGGTATTTACTGACGTAATCACTGTCTACCACCAAATTTTCGCCACTCTTATCTGATGCATCGAATGAAATTTCTTCCATTAAACGTTCCATTACTGTGTGCAAGCGACGAGCACCGATGTTTTCAGTTTTTTCGTTAACGGTCCATGCCGCGTTAGCGATACCATCAATACCTGCTTGGGTAAAGTTAACGTTTACGCCTTCAGTTTGAAGCATGGCTGCGTACTGCTCTGTTAATGATGCGTTTGGCTCTGTTAGGATCCGTACAAAATCATCAGCGGTTAATGCATCTAATTCAACACGGATTGGTAGGCGACCTTGTAGCTCAGGGATCAGATCGGATGGTTTAGCAACTTGGAAAGCACCTGATGCGATGAATAAGATATGATCTGTTTTCACCATACCATGTTTGGTTGTTACGGTTGAACCCTCGATCAGTGGTAATAAATCACGTTGAACACCTTCGCGTGATACTCCACCATCATTTGCATCACTGCGTTTACAAATTTTATCGATTTCATCAAGGAAGACGATACCGTTATTTTCTACCGCGAAGATGGCTTTTTCTTTCAACTCTTCTGGATTAACTAGCTTCGCAGCTTCATCTTCAACAAGTTGTTTTAATGCTTCTTTGACTTTCATCTTACGTGCTTTAGTCGTTGAACCGCCAGACAGGTTTTGGAACATACCTTGTAATTGATTGGTCATTTCTTCCATACCTGGAGGCGCCATGATTTCAACGCCCATTTGTGGTGCGGCAAGTTCAATGTCGATTTCTTTGTCGTCTAATTTTCCTTCGCGTAATTTCTTGCGGAAGATTTGACGGGTATTGTCATTACTGGCTTTTTCTTCTTCGCCCCAGTTGTTACGAGGGTTTGGTAGTAAAGCATCAAGTACACGATCTTCGGCATTTTCTTCTGCGCGAACATGGTATTTTTTCATTTCTTGTTCACGTGTCAGTTTTACTGCAACATCGGTTAAATCTTTGATGATTTGCTCAACTTCTTTACCTACATAACCAATTTCAGTAAATTTCGTTGCTTCAACTTTGATAAATGGTGCGTTGGCTAATTTAGCTAAACGGCGAGCGATCTCAGTTTTACCAACACCAGTAGGACCGATCATCAAAATATTTTTTGGTGATACTTCTTGACGAAGTTCTTGGTCTAACTGCATGCGGCGCCAGCGGTTACGTAGGGCAATTGCCACTGCGCGCTTGGCATTTTGTTGACCGATAATATGACGGTCTAATTCAGAAACGATTTCTCTTGGTGTCATTGATGACATAATAAGGCTCCTTTAATTCGGTAAAATTTAGTAATCGATAGTTTCAACTGTTTGGAAACTGTTGGTGAATACACAGATATTACCTGCAATAGTCAGGGATTTTTTAGCGATCTGTTCAGCGTCTAATTCGGTATTTTCGAGTAATGCCATTGCTGATGCTTGAGCGAAATTACCACCGGAACCGATAGCGATAAGATCATTTTCTGGTTGTACTACGTCGCCATTACCTGTGATGATGAATGAGCTGTTTTTATCTGCGACAGCCAATAGTGCTTCTAAATTACGTAACATTTTGTCGGTGCGCCAGTCTTTCGCAAGCTCGACAGCGGCACGCTCTAGGTTACCTTGGTGAGCTTGTAATTTAGCTTCAAAACGTTCAATGAGGGTAAATGCGTCAGCGGTACCACCGGCGAAACCAGCGATAACTTGGCCATTGTATAAACGGCGTACTTTTCTTGCGTTGCCTTTCATTACCGTGTTGCCAAGAGAAACTTGTCCGTCTCCGGCCATTACGACTTTGCCTTCACGGCGTACAGATACAATAGTAGTCACGATAAACTCCATTCTTAATAAATTCGAACGCAGCCGAGTTGCTATTAGCCACGCGCCATTATGCTGAGTAAAAAAAACGCCTCATATGATATGAATCGATTTCATTACAATATACAAACTAAGGTGGGTATATTTATTTAGTTTTTCAAGGCTGCCACTGCCAAATTTCACAAGTTGTGATACCTGCGCGTTTAATTTGATGGCGTTCTTTTTCTGCTGTACGTTTACGTTCGTAAGGGCCAATAACGACGCGATACCAATTGCCTGTATGACGGATGTTGGCAGTGTAGCCCTGAAAGGCTATCGTTGCTTTCATCGCTTCCGCTTGTGATTGTTGACGGAACGAACCACATTGCATTTGGTAACGAATGCCGGTGTCTTGTTGTGGCGGTATCTCGACAATGACTTCTTTATCTTGCAAGTCTTGTGGATATTGCCATTTTTCTTTCGGTTTTTCCGGTAGTGGTTTTACCGCTAGCTTTTTCGGTTGTGCTTTTTTTATTGGCTCTGGCGGTGTTTTTTCTGCGGTGCCACTGACTTGCGCTAAAATATAGCCCAAGCCAATTGCAAGCAGTAAAAACAGCAAGATAGCCAACACCGGACGTTTCTTTTTAGCAGGTGGCGCTTTTTTAGCACCACGCTTCTTTCTAGGCTTCGGGGCGTGCCCCGCGTAATCCTTACGAGCCATAATTTACATGCGTTCCAAAGTTTCAATACCCAGTAGATCTAGGCCTTGTTTAAGTGTTTTAGCTGTTAATTGAGCCAGTTTAAGACGGCTTAATTTAATCGCTTCATCTTCTGTGCTTAAGATTGGGCAAGCTTCATAGAAACTAGAGAACACGCCAGCCAGTTCAAACAGGTAAGTACATAATGTGTTTGGTGTCGCGCGTTTTGCTACTTGATGAACGATTTCATTAAATTGGATCAGTTTACCGGCCAATTCTTGCTCTTTATCTTCGTTCAGCTGTACTTTTGCGGTAGCTAATTTAGCCACTGTTGCAGCATCAACTTTATTGAAGATACTACCAACACGTGTACAAGCGTAAAGTAGGTAAGGGGCTGTATTACCTTCAAAGCTCAACATTGAATCGAAATTAAAGATGTAATCACTGCTACGGTTTTTAGATAAGTCAGCGTATTTAACCGATGAGATACCCACAACGCACGCGATGTGTTTTAGTTCATCTTCAGAAAGTGTCGGGTTCTTGGCTTTTACTAATGTATAAGCGCGCTCTTCTGCTTCTGTTAACAGATCAACTAGCTTAACCGTACCACCTGAACGGGTTTTGAATGGACGACCATCTTCACCATTCATAGTACCAAAACCAAGGTGTTCCAATGATGTTTCAGGTTTAACAAAACCGGCTTTTTGAACAACAGAGAATACTTGTTGGAAATGCAGTGCTTGGCGTTGATCAACAAAGTACATAATGCGGTTTGCGTTCAACTGCTGTTGACGGAAGCGCATTGCGGCAAGATCTGTTGTTGCGTAAAGGAAGCCACCCCCGTTTTTCTGGATAATTACCGGTAGTGGGTCGCCATCTTTATTTTTGAATTCATCTAAGAATACGCATTTAGCGCCATTTGACTCTGTCAGTAAATTTTGAGCTTCAAGTTCGCTAACAATGTTGTGTAAGTCGCTGTTGTAGAAGCTTTCACCACGTACGTCTTCACGGGTTAGTTTTACGTTTAGGCGTTTGTAGATGTCATGACAGTGTGCAAGTGATACGTCATTAAATTCTTGCCATAGTTTATTACAATCTTCATCACCCGATTGTAGCATTACTACCATTTCACGAGCGCGGGTTGCAAAGTCTTCAGATTCGTCGAATCGCCCTTTTGCTGCACGGTAGAATACTTCTAAATCTGAAAGTTGCATGCTGATTTCTGCGTTCTCGGCACGTTTCTCTTCCATGTAGGCAAGTAGCATACCGAACTGTGTACCCCAGTCTCCCACGTGGTTTTGACGGATCACGTTATGACCAAGTAGTTCAAGTGTACGTGCTACTGAATCACCAATGATTGATGAACGTAAGTGACCTACGTGCATTTCTTTGGCTAGGTTTGGCGATGATAAATCAACAATCACATTGTCTGGCGTTGTGGTTTTTTGTACTGAAAGGTTATCGTCTTCAAGCGCAATATCAATTTGTTGCGCTAACCAGTTCTGGTTTAGGAAGATGTTGATAAAACCAGGTCCAGCGATCTCAGTACGGCTTACTAAGTCTGACTCTGGTAGGTTATCAATGATTAACTGGGCCAACTCACGCGGATTTTTCTTCGCTGGTTTGGCCATCATCATCGCTAAGTTTGTTGCTAAATCACCATGAGCTTTGTCGCGGGTACGATCTACTGCAATGCGTGGTTGCGCATCTGCAGGAATGATTTGTTGTTCTTTTAAGATCGTAACTGTCTGCTCTAGCAGCTGTATAATATGCTCTTTCATGGATTCTCTTAACTAGCAATGATGAACGAAATAGACCGATCATTTTAGCGTGATTAGGGGCATTTGACTAGTTAATCAGCGGATAAATGCCGATATCCTTACAACATTTCAGTTGGATCTACGTCTAACGACCAGCGGGCTTTACGTGCGGACTTTAATGCTTCGATTTTAGGCATGATTTGACGCAATAGCTGAGTAATGTGTTGGCGCTGTGGACTTTGCAGCAATAACTGTAAACGATATTTACCCGCGCGTTTCTCCATCGGTGCGGGCATCGGCCCTAAACAGAGTATTTGAGGATTGTTATTATGCTGCTGTACCAGTTGTTTTATTTCCACTAAAAAATCGTTGGCTTCGCTAAATTGATGCGCTTCTGCGCGGAATAAAGCTTGAAAGCTATAAGGCGGTAAGCTTGCCATTGAGCGCGCATGCAATGCGGTTTGCGCAAAGTGGCTGTAACCATTATTAACCAGATCTTGGATCAGTTCGTGCTCAGGATGGTGGGTTTGAATCGCTACTTCACCTTGTTTGGCGGCGCGGCCTGCGCGGCCAGATACTTGTACAAATAATTGCGCTAGTTTTTCTGGGGCGCGAAAATCACTGCTAAATAGCGCGCTATCCACATCAATAAGTCCAACTAATGTTACGTCGGGAAAATGATGGCCTTTGGCGAGCATCTGCGTGCCAATCAAGATTCGGAACTCGCGTTTACGTACGGCCTCTAATGATTTTTCTAAACTGCCTTTACGGCTAGTACTATCACGGTCAATTCGAATGATAGGGTGTTGCGGGAAGTGCGCCGTTAACATGGTTTCGAGCTGCTCAGTACCAAAACCCGCTGTCATGATCTCATTAGAGTTACAACTCGGGCAGCGACGTGGTTTAGGAAATTGTTCATCGCAATGGTGACAATGTAATATATTACGAGATTGATGGTAAGTGTAATAGGTATTACAGCGCTGGCACTCCGCCATTGACCCACAGGTATGACACATGACGGCAGGTGCATAACCACGGCGGTTTAGAAATAGTAGTACTTGATTGCCAGCGGCTAAATGGGTAGCCATTAACGCCATGAACTCGGTTGATAAACCGCTGTCTAGCGATTGATTTTTAATGTCGATAATATGATGGTTCGGCATTTTTGCATTACCAGCACGTTGAGTCAGTTGCAGATGACGGTATTTACCCGTCATGGCATTGTGCAAGGTTTCTAAGGCGGGGGTTGCTGAGCCTAATACCACGGCTATATTGCTGCGCTGCGCTCTGACAATCGCTAGATCGCGGGCGTGGTAGCGGAAGGTCTCTTGTTGTTTTAGCGAACCATCGTGTTCTTCATCAATAATAATGACCCCGAGATCATGCATCGGGGTAAATATCGCCGAGCGTGTACCAATGACAATACCAGCGACGCCTGCTTGTGCTTCCAACCACGCTTCACGACGTTCGGCATCGTTTAAACCTGAATGCAGAGCGACAATCGGCACGTTAAAGCGGCGTTTGAAGCGTGCAATAGTTTGTGGTGTCAGACCAATTTCGGGCACCAGCACCAAGGCTTGTTTACCTGTTTTCAATACTTTTTCAATGACATTAAGATAAACTTCGGTTTTACCACTGCCAGTAACACCATCAAGTAGATAGGTCGCAAAGTGCGTTATATCAATGGCGGCAATGGTGATCGCTTGTTCCGTATTAAGCGCGGGCCGATTATCACTGATAACGAGGTTTTGACGCCAGTGTTGTTCATCGTTATCTTGGATCTCAATGTATTCTTGGGTAATCAGTCCTTTATCTTGTAGCGCTTTGATGGTGGTTGATTTTATATTGGCTAGTTTTAAATGTGATTGGGTTAGTCCGGTTTCGGCCAATAGCTTGATGGTTTGTAATTGTGCTGGCGTTAAGCGGTTTAATTCTGGTGCCGTTAATTGATGGGCACTATCAGTTAATTGCCAAAATGTGTAACTGTTTAATTTTGCCGACTCTAACTTACGTAATAATACTGGTAAAGCTTGGGCGATCACTTCACCAATCGGGTAATGGTAATAATCGGCACACCAACTAAAAAAAGCCAGCATGTCAGCGGACAGAATGGCTTTGTCATCGAGTACATTAATAATGGGTTTCAATTTTGCCAGTGGAAATTCGCTGTCGTGTTTGGTGGCTAATGCAATGCCGATTAATTGCTTATTCATAAACGGCACACAGATCCGCATGCCAGCCTGAATATGTTCATCTTCAGAATAGGTATAGTCAAAAGTTTTGTTTAAATGAACGGGAACAGCAACGGCGACAACAGGCATGTACTCAACTCTCTTTTACGGCTTAAATCTGCATTTCAGTAAACAGTTTACGGCTGTTAACTAGGTAATGTCTTGATATTTTCTATTTAATGTTCTAATTGCAGTTTATTTATGCATCAGCTATTGATATTGAGGGGTAAGATCCTATATTATTCGCATCCTAAAAATTCTATAACTTTATGTGGTGTCTGGCAGAGTTTCAGATGGCGACATAACCAAAATTGAGGTTTCTATGAAACAAGGTATCCACCCAGAGTACGCAGCTATCGAAGCTAAATGTTCATGCGGTAACGTTTTCACTATGGGTTCTACTCGTGGTAACAACATCACTCTAGATGTATGTTCAAACTGTCACCCATTCTACACTGGTAAGCAACGTACTGTTGATACTGGCGGTCGTGTTGACAAATTCAACAAGCGTTTTGGCGCTCTTGCTGCAAAATAATAATTGTATTTATACAATTTATTACAGTAAGTCAAAAAGGTACCTTAGGGTGCCTTTTTTTATATCTAAAAAATAGTTTGAAACATTTATCAAACGTAAATTTAACCTCGACAATTTCATTTCTGTAAAAATGTTATTCTAAAATTAGCTATACATATAAAAATAAACACTTCGTACCAGTGCAAAGGTAGAATAAACAACTTAAATTAATGTAGAATCATGATAACACTATTATTGATTCATTTAGCTCAGTGTAAAACAAAAGCAAGCTGTGTTAAATTAAAGTTAACTATTGGCGTTACATTCGATTATAAACTTAATTCCCCAACGTTGTTTCTCACGCCTTGTATTCTCGAACGAAGGCGGTGAGTAATGTGCATTCATTTCATTCAGGATATTGCGTATGTCAGACCTTAGACAGCAAGCATTGGATTACCATGCGAACCCTAAACCAGGCAAAATTGCTATTCAACTTACTACATCTGCAGAGACTGCCGATGATCTTTCTTTAGCATATAGCCCAGGTGTCGCAGAGCCAGTGCGTGAAATAGCTGCAAATCCTGATGATGTTTATAAATACACCGCTAAAGGTAACTTAGTCGCTGTTATTACTAACGGTACCGCTATTTTAGGTTTAGGTAATTTAGGCCCACTGGCATCAAAACCGGTAATGGAAGGTAAGGCGCTATTGTTTAAGCGCTTTGCTGATATCGATTCAATTGATATTGAAGTAAAACACCGCACCACTGAAGAATTTATTGATACAGTTGCGAATATTGCCGATACATTTGGCGGCATTAACTTAGAAGATATTAAAGCACCGGAATGTTTTGAAATTGAAAAAGCCTTGATTGCTCGTTGTAAGATACCGGTATTCCATGATGATCAACACGGTACTGCCATTGTCACGGCTGCTGGTATGATTAATGCCTTAGACATTCAAGGTAAAGATATCGCTGAAGCGGTTATTGTTTGTATGGGGGCGGGCGCGGCGGCAATCGCCTGTATGGAATTATTAATTTCATGTGGTGCGCAACGTGAAAAAATCTACATGTTAGATCGTAAGGGTGTGATCCACACTCGTCGTGATGACATTAACGAGTATAAACAACGTTTTGCTAATAATAATATAGTACCAAGAAAAACGCATTTAATTTCTTGTTTCATTGCGCAGATACTATGTT
>NZ_JASJHF010000224.1:0-13006 GCF_033791185.1 Moritella sp.
AAGAACTTAGCGATGATTAACTGGGACAAGAAAGAATCGGCAATTCCAGTATTCTTTATCATGGTATTCAGCTTGTTAACCTTCTCGCCTGCCAACGGCATGGCAATGGGTTTCATCAGCTACTGTTTCGTAATGCTAGTGCAAGGTGATGGCAAAAAAGTACATCCGATTATTTACTCACTAGCACTACTATTTATTGTTTATTTAGCACTTTCATAATTTAGGGACGAACACATGAACTTATTAGAAAAAGCGATTTTAGAGCACGGTAAATCAGTTAACGATGTTGCCTTAGATGCAAGTAGCTTCTTAACGAAACAAATTGATATTCAGATTTTAGATTGGTGTGCATCGCAACTAGCTAGCCACTTTCAAAATTCTAAAATCGACCGCATCCTCACAATCGAGAGTGGTGGTATTGCTATCTCGACCTTAGTGGCATTAAAACTGAATGTACCATTAGTGGTGATGAAGAAAAAACGCAGCATGTTAGACCCTGAAAATGTGCTAACAACCAATGTATTTAGCTTTACTAAAAATTCGTCATATGAATTGAACTGTAATGTTGAACACATTAATGACAATGACCGCATATTGTTTGTTGATGATGTATTAGCACACGGTAATGCAGTTGAAGGGACGTTGGACATTCTTAAACAGACGAACGCTGAATTAGTGGGTGTTGGTATCTTGTTTGAAAAGTCGTTCCAAAGTGGTGCAGCAATGCTAGCAGAAATAGGCATTGATACCTTGTCATTGGCACGTATTAGTTCATTAGAAAACGGCATTCATTTTTAATAAAATGGCGGTTAACTAGCATAAAACAAACCAAAGGGGAGAAACAGCAACTGTTTCTCCCCTTTTAGTTTTAGCTGCTAACAACCATCTTCAACGGTAGAGACTTCGCTATACGCAACAGCCTCATTGGCGATCTCGAATGCATAAAATGCATAACATTGATCTTTGGCTGACTTACCCTGTGGTATGAAAAACATGCCCCAGCCTTGGGTATAACCACTAGGTACATTACCGGCTTTAGTTTGGTCAACCACACATATCGACGCTTGTGAGCATACCTCATCTAACACCGCTGAATTATGGTAGCCATTACCTAAATAATGCAGATTACTATTCATCAACTCTGCTAATTTTGTATCCCAAATTTCTTGCGGTTTACCATAATAGGTATTAATCGCAACACCTCCGACATCTACCGCAACACTTGATTGGTCATCGAGACCTTGCATGATCGCCGCATAGTTAACTTGCTCGACGACAAAACTGAAATTACCCGCAATACCTTTAATCGCGGCTATTCGAGCGTCCTGCTGAATATTGATAAATCTCGGGATAGCAACTGCGGCAAGAATACCAAGCACTATGATCACAACAACCAGTTCTATAAGGGTAAACCCTTTATTTTTATACATAATTA
The DNA here is from genome assembly GCF_033791185.1 of Moritella sp. Classification (GTDB taxonomy): domain Bacteria; phylum Pseudomonadota; class Gammaproteobacteria; order Enterobacterales; family Moritellaceae; genus Moritella. The sequence continues at coordinate 1,436 of NZ_JASJHF010000224.1, forward strand.
ATTTCTGCTACCTAATACTGCAAATAAACTTTCGTTATGAGGCTTTATTATTTTGTATAAGATAACGACTTGTTAAATAAAATCAACTATGGAGCGGAAAACAATAGCAATGTACCTCGTTTTAGTTTAATGGTAGCAAGGCTAAAAGGCGCCATGAAACTTAAGCGTAATTTATATTTTGTCATAACAAGGCTCATCACTATTCTCTACGAGTTCAGTTTAAATAAGACTTATTATATATACCAACACTGAACATAATATGAATAGGATAATCGAGAATAACTACTTAATCGATAGCATTAAATCATCAACGATCTGCGCTGGGATTAACAACCGTAAATCACTCAGACACGAACTCGCATCTATACCTTGCTGTAATTGTAATTCGCACAAACTGTACAAATATTGTGGCTGAGGATTAACTTGATAAGCCTGTGACAACAGTTCAACGGCCGCCATAGGTTCTTGTGCTTTAGTCAGCAATGCCAAGGTATAACTGACTTGTGCATCTTGCTCATTTGCTTGATGAGCTAGTTTAATATTTGCAATTGCAGCACCGCTGTTTTTTTCACGATAGTGTGCTAAACCTAAACTAAAATACAATTCACTGCTGGCTTTACCTTGTTGAGTGATCTGAGTTTGCACAACCTCTTCAAGTAAAGTGATTGCTTGCTGGTTTCTGTCGGTGGCTTTTAATAGCTCCACATATTCTAAATACATGAAGTTATCGTTATTAGCTCTGTTGTGATTCAATGATGCTGTAGATCGTGTTGAAAATAGTGCTGTAAACACTCGTTCTGCTTGCTCGTAATCACCGCGAACACGATATAAATAGGCGCGTTGTACTAATCCAGCATCATCGTTTGGCAGCGCCAACATATAGGCATCAATCTGTTCACCGAGCACTTGTCGTTGGCCCTCATTCAAAAGAGGCCATAAGCTAACAACAGCTAATGCAGCTTCAAATCGCACGCTTTCTACAGCATCATTCAATAGTGGCGATATCATGTCCCAACGCGCTGAAGGCTGCCAATGTTCGACCGAAAAAATAGCAGCTCGTCGTAATTCAATCGCGTCATCGCGCGTTGCTCGACCAATGGCAATGATCGAATTTTGATCGCTGATATTACCCAATTCCATTGTCGCAGCAACCCGCTGCTGGATCGGCGCATCGATATTTTGTGAAAGCTCAGACAAAGCCATACTATCAAATGTTGTCGCACTGACATTCGTCGTCAACAATAATGCTATCAATAAGCTAACAACCAGTTGCATTACAGACATAATGACTCGAGCAGGCATCTCAATTGTTTGCTTAAAAACGTATTTCATTATCATAAATTATTCCTGGTAAACTTAAGCTAAATCGTTAATTTAAGCGCCTCAGACTTTATCAATACCTCATGTAATAACAAGATATTATCTGTCTTTGGTAAGCCCTTATCTTGCATCCAATGATAAGTAGCTTGGCTTATTTGCTCTACAGTAAATTTACCGATTTGATTACTTTCCTGAGCTTTACTCTTTTCCAGCTCTTTATTATTGTCTAGATCTTTATTATTCTCTAGACCTTTATTAACAGGTAAATAATCAAGTTTTACTAATAATTCACCCAGTTCATTCATTGCTGCTGGCGGGATCTCAATGTCTTTCAAATCCGAAGTCCACAACAGGCTTAATACGTCATGATTTGCTTTTGCTTGTTTGTAACGTGTCATTGCTGTTTTATACGGTTTTTCACATACTGCGTCATCAGGTGCTTTTTGACAGATATTGAAATACGTTGCGTACATTTTATATTCTCGTGCCATCGTCGCGAATGATTGGTCAATCAGCGGCTGTACGATATCGTTAGGGAAATCAGCGGAGTCTTCATTGACTATCTCGTTTGTCAAGGCCACTGCATTTTGATCATTGTCTTGCAACAATGACGTCGTGTTTGAACAGCCAACTAACAATAGGCTCGCGACGCCGAATAGCGCTGTAATAAGTATTTGTTTCATTGCGTGTACCTTATTTAAATTTGATTTTCATGGCGTCGGCGTTAATCTTTTTATGCACGTTATAGCCCATGCTCACTACGATCATCATGATGTATTGGTCGATATGACTGAAGAATTGCTTCCAACCACCACACAGGTAATTTAAGCCAGATTCGCCATCTAAGGTTTTGATAAAGCGGTTTTTAGGGCATTCACCGAAACACGCAAATTGATATTCACATTCGCGACATTGTTTCGGTAACGTTGCTTCTTTAGCACGACCAAATTTTTCCTGTCCCGCTGAGAATTGCATATCTTCGAGGGTTTTATCTTTGATGTTACCGAGCTTATATTCAGGGTAAACGTAGTGATCGCACGAGAATACGTCGCCATTGGCTTCGATAGCCAGACCTTTGCCACACATAGGAGCAAGGGTACATAATGGGTTTACACGTCCCATCCATGCTTCAATACTGGCTTCAAAATAAGGTACGTTGATTTGACCGATATCGTTGTCTAACCATTCATCAAATACTGTGCACAAGAACTTGCCCCATTGCGCCGGTGATACACACCAGCTTTCAACAACAGAGTTTGGGTGACTTGGATCCATTTCAGGCATGCCTTGGAATATGACTTCTTCATTTTTCCAATGTTGTGGTGCGGTCGTTTTAAAGCTTTTTGGTTCTACAATCGGGATAAATTGCATTTGCTTTGATTTAACGTCATCGCGTAAAAAACGATATATTTCCAGTGCGTTATCACCGGTTAAATTATTAACACACGTCAGCGTGGCAAAATTGATGTTGTATTTATGCAGGATCTTGATGCCCGCAAATGTTTGCTTAAACGTGCCTCGTCCAGCTCTGTTTACACGGTAGGTATTGTGGATCATTTCTGGTCCATCAATACTAATACCGACCATGAAATTATTCTTTGCTAAGAACTTACCCCATTCGTCATTGAGTAAAATGCCGTTGGTTTGCATGTTGTTTTCGATAGTGACATTGTTTGGTGCGTATTTTTTTTGCAAGCGCACGACGTCACGAAAATAGTTAACACCCAGTAGTGTTGGTTCGCCACCTTGCCAATGAAAAACAATTTCTGAATGATTTTGTTGCTCGATATAAGTGCGGATATAATCTTCTAACATCTCATCTTTCATGACTGGTTTACAACCGTCTTTATCACCCAGAAGCTCTTCTTTACTGAGGTAATAGCAATATTGGCAATCAATATTACACGTTGAACCCGTTGGCTTCGTCATGATGTTCATGCGCTTAGTTGGTTCATGGGGATTGTATGTATTCACGTCTTTTTTCGCTGTTAGCTTATCTGTCATGGTTTGTAGATTGTTAGTCATGGTATCTCACTTAATTATCGATGCTGTGGTGTTGGTAGTAGCAAACTCTCCTTAGTTTGTAGTAACGAGCTACCTAAGCAGCTCGTTACTTGTGCATAATCAATTAGGCATGATTATTTATATTGTGCACGTTCCCAAATTTGCATTTTCTCTACAATCTTATCGATTGAGAATGAACCAGGTACTTGACGTGGTGGGAATTCAGTAAAGGTATTTAACCACTGGAAAGTATAACCAGCGCCCATATACATGTACGGTACATGTTCAACAAACCAAGTTTCATATGCGCCAGCAGTATCAAATGCTGATTCATACGGGTCTTGACGTAAATTGAAGATGTAAGGAATACGAGCTTCAGTCATTTGACAGCGCCATGCATCTAAACCGTGACACTCTTGGTATGAATAAAGGATTTTCCAATCACCAACTCGCACACCAGCAACATCACCGCTATCAGTACCATAAACAAAGGCTTTACGTGGCCAATCTTTATTATCATCTGCTACGGTTGATTTGCCTTCGATAAGTTTTGGTAATAAGTTGTAACCATCTAAATGCACTTTGTATTTCTTGCCGTTTAACTTAGTGCCTTTTTTCAAGTCAGCTGCGATTGTTGGTTCGCCTGCTGCAGCCAGGAATGTTGTCGCCCAATCATTGTGCGCTGCAATTTCATTAACCACTTGACCCGCAGGGATCTTAGCTGGCCAACGCACCATAGCTGGTACACGGAAACCACCTTCCCATGTAGTGTTCTTCTCGCCTTTAAAGCGTGATGCACCACCATCTGGCCAAGACCATTTTTCAGCGCCGTTATCAGTGGTATACAGAACAACGGTATTATCAGCGATTTTAAGATCATCCAACTTATCCAGTAACACACCAACCATGTTGTCGTGCTCTACCATACCGTCGCCGTATAAACCGCCACGCTTAGATAAACCTTGGCTTTCTTCTTTCAGATGCGTCCAAACGTGCATACGTGTCGAGTTAAACCAAACAAAGAAAGGTTTGTTTTCTTCATGTGCACGGTCAATGAAATCGAGAGCTGAAGCAAGGAACTCTTCATCAACCGTTTCCATGCGTTTCTTGGTTAACGCACCTGTATCTTCAGTACGTCCGTCAGCATAACTGTGTAACACACCACGTGGGCCAAAGCGTTTTTTAAAGCCTGCACCTTGAGGATAATCTGCGTGTTCCGGTTCTTCTTCAGCATTCAGGTGATACAAGTTACCAAAGAATTCGTCAAAGCCATTAGCTGTTGGTAGCTGTTCAGGGCGGTCACCTAAATGGTTTTTACCAAACTGACCAGTCATATAACCTTTGTCTTTCAACATCACCGCAATGGTTGGATCTTCTTGACGCATACCTTGGGTAGAACCCGGCATACCTACTTTAGTTAGACCAGTACGGATTGGATGTTGTCCGGTGATAAATGCAGCACGACCAGCAGTACAAGATTGCTCGCCGTAATAATCAGTAAATAACACGCCTTCATTGGCGATACGGTCAATGTTTGGTGTAAAATGACCAGCTTGTCCATGTGTATAAGCACTGATGTTATCAATACCAATATCATCACCCCGGATAGCAAGAATATTTGGTCGGCTTTCATCGGTGGTTGCGAAACTTGCCGTAGCCGTAGTCGCTAAAATCGCACCTATCGACAATTGCAAAAACGTCTTATTTTTAAACATAATAATGTCCTGTGATTGTTTTACTAATTTGTGAATAAAATCATCACCGGCTATTCTCCATATGCTAAGGTGTTCAGTAAGCAGTAAATTTACTGAATAAAATAGTCAATTGACTTACATCACTCAAAAGACAATCTAGGCTCACAAAGACTGTTTTTCAGTACTTTTACGCTAGTACTTTTATACTTTTACTGCGTGTTTAAAAATGGAACTAAGAATGCCAGAATTTACTAAAAATGATTTCGAACAACTGATCATGGCGCAATCGAGCGCATTAATTTCAAGCTCGCCAACAGACTTCATTAAACTCTGGCGCCAGATAGCCATGGATGCATTAGATTGGTTTAATATTGATAGGCTTACACTGTTTCCTAACTCGATGATCTTACTTAATGATGGTAAAACTGTGTCGGTCGCAAAAGCCGGTATTCCACCATTAATTAAACAGCATTTTATTGGTGGTAATGATAAGGACTACTTTAAGTTATTAAAAATCAAGCATGATTGGAACAGCTTTACCGCGCAGGAATTACAAAAAGATAAGTGCACAGTATTAAATAAGTTATACGAACAAGGTGGTCGCTGGCACTGTATTATTCCATTGCAACTATTTGGACAAAACTGGGGAGCGCTGTCTTTTACCCGATTTGGCGATAATGATCAGCCGTTAGGCAATCACGATTTAAAACGCCTCAAGCTATTGTGTGAAATGTGGTTATGTTATTGGCAGCATTCAACGCTTGCCCGCAATTTACAGCAAGAAATAAATGAAAATGAGAAGTTACTACTACTGAGTAAAAAGCAGTGTGCTGTCCTGACGTTATTGGCGCAAGGCTATAGCGCTAAACAGTGTGCAGATAAGTTGTTCTTGAGCTCACGTACTATCGAATCACATAAATATCGTATGCTCGATATTCTGGAATTCGATAAACATACAGAATTAATCCAGTTTGCATTACGTAACGGCTTAGGGATCGCCAGCGATTAATCCACAACCAGTAATTCTACTGCTTTATCCCGCCTTTATGTCATTTATCATTGCAGCCATGTTCAATTTGTTATTTTATGTCTGTGATGATCCTATGAAAAAATATATCTTTCCGTTACTACTCATATCTCCCCTTACCTCAGCCAGTGGCCTGCTATTACAAGAAGCTACGATGGCAAATGCCGGAACCGCTGGCGCAGGTGATGGTGTCTATACCAAATCAGCTGCTGCCAACTGGACCAACCCAGCAACCATGTCACAAATGGGTGAACAAAAAACCACGGTGAATGCGATGGCGCTAGGACTAGAAATGGAGTACGCTGATAACAATGATCCCGCAGGTAATTCAACAGCTAAAACCTTTATGCCGACCATAGGTGTATTCCACGTTCAACAATTGACGAAAGATATACATCTCGGATTAAACTTCGGTATTGTTGGCGGCTCAAGTGTTGAATATGGTAATGACTGGGCAGGTGCTGCATTACTTGATTCCGCATTAATGTCAGCACTACAAATCAATCCAGCTTTAAGTTATAAAATAAATGACAAATTATCTATTGCTGCCGGCGCGCAAATTAACTACGGTTTAATAAAAGTATCAACGTCAGTACTTGAAACAGATATCGCGACTGATTGGGCTTATGGTTTTAATGTAGGTACCTTATACCAAGAAAAACAGTGGTCACTGGGCATGAGCTACCGTTCTAAATTAGATCATAAATTCGACGTCGATGTTGAGACACTCAGCCTCATCAAGCCAAACCCATCTCAACTCAATCTAACAACTTCTATTCTTGTTCCTGCAATCACAGATATTAGTGCTCGCTTCGCCATCAACGAGCGACTGTCTTTATTGGGTTCGGTACAGTTCCATCAATGGAGTGAATTTGAAGGCACTCCGATAAACAACGAAATCAAAGACTTAAGTATTGAACGTGATTGGGATGATGTTTGGCATTACGCTATCGGCACTGAATATGCACTTAATAATGGCTGGACACTAAAAGCCGGTTTCTCATACGAAACATCTCCGCAAGATGACCCAACCAAGCAATGGGTCGACTTACCTGCTGGCGAACAATACCGCTATGCACTAGGTGCAAGCACCTTATGGGGTAACCGTACAGTTGATGTCTTTTACGAATATGCAGACTTAGGCAGCGTTGATATGACCAGAGCTGGTGTACAAGGTCAGTTCATCGGCCATATTCACTTCGTTGGTGCCAACATGACCTTCTAATTAGTACTCATCATCTGTAGCACATTTGTGTAAATCATCAATACGGGAAGTCTCGTATTGATGATTTAAGCGATTAAATTACCAGTGTAAATACAGCTCGACTCACTAAAATCGGTAATCAACACCGACAGAGACTGTGACTTCTTCTGATCTTTCTTCACCATCAGATAAAGTGCTTTTTTCAGTTTGGATCTTCATCGCATCGTATTTGACTTCAAGCATGATGTTAATGGTCTTATCGGCAACGTGGGTTTTGATACCTTGTACCCACATAATATTAGCCACTTGCATATCCACGCCTGAATACGATGAACCAAGGTTGACATTAAATACAGAGAAGTGAGTCTCGTTCCAAGGGTGTACCGCATAAAGGTTTACGGAACCAAGGTGGGCATCATTACCTTTCAGTGTTTGTTGAATATCAGCATCAGTCACTGAAAAACCACTAACTGATAATGGTGAACCAGCCATGGCTGAATTAGCGAGTTTGGACAAATCTGCGGTTTTAAAGTCGATATAGGTGTAATTTAATGAAGGAAAAAACAATGTGCCATCATCACTTTCTAACGGCAGCATATAGCCTGCGGTGTACATACCAGCAGCATCGTCTAAGCGATAAAGATCCATGTATACACCACCAAAGCGGTCGAAATGAGCTGCGCGAACTCGGGCATTGTTAGACTGAGTGTAATATTCCGCGAAGCCGATTGTTTGCGATATATCACTGGTTAAGCCGCTGGCACCGCCACCAGCAAGTAGCTTTAATTCGCCTGCATCGCTGGAAAATACAGCGGCTCTAAAGTTACTGTTTCTCGGATCTGCATCATGGTACTCCTGATCGTTCTGAGATTCCTGAGACTCATTAGCAAACACACTTGGACTACATGCTGCGCTGATAACTCCAGCTGTAATTAAAGATAATAACGTTTTATTCATACCCATGACTTTCTCCAAATAACGATATAACGAGTCGATTAACTTGGTGGGGAATATGAATGAAGCAGGCATTTAATACCACTTATAGCCGCTATTAGCGATACTAATAAAACCACGAACACCGTGATGGAAAAGACTTATGCATAAAACTTATAATGAAAAAATAAACCTCAATTACCTGCGTATATTTAATGCTATTTATCAGGCAAGAAGCACCACTATTGCGGCTAAAAAATTAGGTGTTACCCAATCTGCAGTCAGCCAAACATTAGCAAAATTGCGTGCATTCACTGGTGACCGTTTATTTTATTCAGCCAACAATGAGTTAGCACCGACACAACGTGCGATCATCATTAATGAAGGTTTAAACGAGAGTATTCAAGCGATTGACGACTTATTATTACCGGTAAGTTTTTTTGACCCTGAGCATTTTAATGGTGAGCTTACGGTAGCGGTATCAAGTGTATTTCTAGAAAGTTTTGCCACCGAATTCACTACTTCAATCATGTTTGAATCTTTGCCTAATGCCAAAATAAACGTCACTACGTGGACAGATAACACCATGAAAGACATGATTGAGGGCCGTGTGCATATGGCGATGAATTTCGATCCAATCAGCACACCAAAATCGATACGCTGTATTCCATTAACCCAAAGCCAAGGCATGATCGTCGCTCGAAAAGATCACCCTTGGGTTACAGGCGGTATGCAACAATCCGAATTTAATCAATATCCACTGGGCGGCTGTCTATTACCTGATACCCTTGAGAGTGAATCCTTGTTCCAGTCTCGTGATTTTAAGTCATTCGATTTGAAATATCGTTCAGCAAGTATGTCAGTGCTTAACTGCTTGGCCAAACATTCTGATATTCTGGCACTCACAGAAACATTATCCGCATCAGTTTGTGATGACGACATGGTATGCATCCAACCACAATGGCTGAATGACAAGCTGCCGAACAAAATCAATCATGCATTCTATTATCTTGAAAAAAACCACCACGTCCCGTTATATAAATTTAGCGCTGAGATTGTTAAAAAAGTAATCGAAGATAAACTAGAGCAAGTACGTAGCCGCACCCTAATAGTTAGTTAAAATGCTGATTATAATATAAAATTAGATTTTTAAGTGACGGATAATATCGCTTTCAGAGCGGGGGCGGATCTTAACTATATTGATCGAGATAAAACGTTTTTACCCTATGACCTTAGCGCAATGTTCTCAACTGGCGTGATTTTTAGTTTTTAGTGTTCGCCATCATGCAAATATCTGTAGGGCCCCCCCTACAGACCTGTATTTACATCGTAGTAATCGTATTACTTAATAATCGACACACCGTCAACTTGCGCTACCGTGCTAGCTTCGGTACGTTCGATGGTTTTAACCAGCACTGATTGAATAGTTTCATCTTCGCGCGCATCACTTTTGCTTAAAAACTTTTGCGCTTGTGGCGCAGCGCCTTCTTCTAACGTGAATGTCATCACAACTTCTGTCGCCGTATCTGCCGTTGCCCCAAAGTACTCTATCGATACCATTGGATAGCCTTTAAAGCCTTTTTTAACTAACTTTTCGATACGTTTTTTTGCTTTATCCACATTCATAAATTGAATCCTTGTGGTAATGAAACCGGAGAGAATATAACCTTGTATAGCCCATCTTATCACGCCTCTAAAAAAACAGCCCGATTAAGACGAACAGCTCAGTACCATCTTACGTCCCCACTCCGGTGGTAATGCCGCTAGCGTTTCAAACTCAGGGTGTTCATCAAACGGATTGGCCAATACCTTAACTAACTCATTAACCAAGCTGTAATCATAATCCGTAGCTTGCTCAATCGCTTGCTGGGCCAAATAGTTGCGTAAAATATATTTAGGGTTAACTTGGTCCATGTGTACTTTACGCACATCGTCAACACTCAACTCTAGCAATAAGCGTTGCTGATATTGTGCAGCCCAAGTATCGAACCCATCACGGTCAATGAACTGATCACGAATAGCGCTATTCAATGCACCTTCAGTACTGTCAAAATCACTTAATGAACGGAAGAAATAGCTGTAGTCAACACTGCTGCTGGCTAAGATTTCCAATAGCTGCTTAATCAATTCACCATCACCGTCCAGCACTTGCTGTAAACCCAGTTTAGCACGCATTAACTGACGTAATTTAGCCAAGAAAATATCATCATAGGTTTGCAAGGTTGCATTTAGCGGTTCAACATCCATGAACGGCGTTAAGGAACGACCTAACGCCATTAAGTTCCAATAACCGACTTGCGGTTGCTGATTAAAGGCATAACGGCCTGAGTAGTCAGTGTGGTTACAAACATAAGCGGGATCGAAATCATCCTGAAACGCAAACGGGCCATAATCAAAGGTTTGACCCAAGATTGACATATTATCGGTATTCATCACCCCGTGCACAAAACCTACCGCCTGCCAATGCGCCATTAACTCAGCGGTGGTGGTGACGACTTGTTTATAAAACGCCAAATAAGGCATTTCTGCGGTTAATGCATCAGGGAAATGTTGTGTTAACGTGTAGTCCAACATTAACTTTAAATCGTCTAAACGCTGGGTATAGTAAAAGTGTTCGAAGTGACCAAAACGTACGTGTGATTCAGCAACGCGCACCACCATTGCCGCTTGTTCAACTTGCTCGCGCATTATCGTATCACTGCCGACAACGACACTTAATGCTTGCGTTGTGGGAATGCCTAAGCCTTGCATTGCAGCACTACATAAATACTCACGGATACTTGAACGTAATACCGCACGACCATCACCTTGGCGGCTATAAGGGGTTTTACCTGCACCTTTCAAATGCAGATCCCAGGTTGGGCTATCAGCTTTATCAGTACTCTTAACTTGCGCTAACAGCAAACCACGACCATCGCCTAAGTCTGGGTTGTAGTGACCGAACTGATGACCGGTATATTTCATTGCCAGAGGCTCAAAACCACTTGGTAGGTAATTGCCCGAGCATAACTGTAATAACGCATCACTGTCTGCAAACGAATCATCAAGCCCTAACAACGCCAGTACTTGTGGATTTAGGCTCACCATTTTCGGATCGCAGAGGCCAGCAGGTATTTGCTTGTTATAAAAATGCGCGGGTAACCTTGCATAGTGATTATCACAGGTCAGTGAGTCGATACTACTCAGTACTCCTTCATGACTGTTTACTGGTTTATTCGCGCTGCTCACAGGATATCCCTACTGTTAAAAGCTATATATAAATATACCCAAATAATTGCGATAAAAACTTAGTCTTTACGCTCTGCATTAAATGCCATTGAGATAGAATTAATACAAAAACGCTGACCCGTCTCGGTTGGTCCATCCGGGAATACATGCCCTAAATGCGC
>NZ_JASJHF010000225.1:0-29207 GCF_033791185.1 Moritella sp.
GGTTCTGGCCGGATGAGAATTGTATAGAGATCTAAGTCACATTAACAACATTTTCTTTAGTTTCACTGTAAACCTTAAAGTAACGTTTAATAATTAAACTATAAATGCAATTATTAAACTAAATGTCTAACTACATATCTCGCGTTCCAAATTGGCAACCCCCTCGTTAACGACCATACTCAAACTAATGAAAGACAAGATTAATTCGCTGACTACTTTTGACTGACTCTTAACTACTCTTGAGTAATTCTGACTGCAGTAGTCCGTCATAGAGTCCCGAATAAGGAACACAGATGCCAAACGCCTACTCATCACTTAACTTTGCCCTTGGTGAAACCATCGACCTACTCCGCGACAGTGTCAGCGCTTTTGCCAGTGATGAGATCGCGCCACGCGCAGCGAAAATAGATGAAGATAATTTATTTCCCGCAGATATGTGGCAAAAGTTTGGTGATATGGGATTATTAGGCATCACCATCAGCGAAGAATACGGCGGCGTTAATATGAGTTATCTCGCTCATGTTATTGCCATGCAAGAAATTAGTCGCGCCTCGGCCTCAGTCGGACTCAGCTATGGTGCTCATTCTAATCTCTGCGTTAATCAAATTTATCGACACGGTAACCAACAGCAAAAACAACAATATCTACCCAAGCTTGTTAGTGGTGAACACGTAGGCGCGCTTGCCATGACAGAACCTAACGCCGGATCTGACGTGGTATCAATGAAGCTAAGTGCGGTATTAGACGGTGATGACTACGTATTAAACGGCAATAAGATGTGGATAACCAACGGCCCCGAAGCGAGTACCTATATTGTTTACGCAAAAACAGCCCCCGAATTAAACAGCCACGGTATTACCGCGTTTATCGTTGAGCGAGGATCTGCGGGATTTAGCCAAGCGCAAAAACTCGATAAACTCGGCATGCGCGGATCCAATACCTGTGAGTTAGTCTTCCAGCATTGCCGAGTGCCAAAAGACAATATCCTTGGCAAACTCAATCAAGGAGTGCAAGTGCTGATGAGTGGCCTTGATTACGAACGTCTAGTACTCACCGGAGGACCGCTCGGGATCATGGATGCCTGCATGGATCTTGCTGTGCCATATATCCACCAACGTCATCAATTTGGTAAAGCCATTGGTGAATTCCAACTTGTACAGGCCAAGATTGCCGACATGTACAGTCAGATGAACGCCGCTAAATCCTATACCTACACAGTTGCACGGGCATGTGACAATGGTGAAGCCAGCCGTAAAGATTGTGCGGGAGTTATCTTATACTGCGCCGAACTCGCCACCAAAATGGCGCTCGATACAATCCAATTATTAGGCGGTAATGGCTACAGTAACGAATACCCTGCAGGTCGTTTACTCCGTGATGCCAAACTTTATGAGATTGGGGCTGGTACATCAGAAATGCGCCGCATGTTGATTGGTCGAGAGCTATTTAATGAATCAGGAGCGTAGCGAACATGGCTAAGATAGGCTCTAGCGTTAACATCCAACACCCTACTTTTATTGCCAAACAGCAAGCTATGGCGGATCTTGTTAAGCAACTTGAACGCAATTTAGCACAAGTGAAGCAAGGTGGCGGTGAAATTGCCCAACAGCGCCATTTAGCCCGCGGAAAAATGCTCGCCCGTGAACGTATCGATGCGTTACTCGATCCCGGTTCACCGTTACTCGAACTCGGTCAATTTGCCGCTTGGCAGTATTATCCAGACGCCGTACCAGCTGCAGGTGTGGTTGCTGGTATTGGTCGAGTTAACGGTATTGAATGTATGATCATTGCTAACGATGCCACCGTTAAAGGCGGTACTTATTACCCTTTAACCGTCAAAAAGCATTTACGCGCCCAAGAAGTTGCCGAACGCTGCTGTCTACCCTGTATCTATTTGGTCGACTCTGGGGGGGCATTTTTACCTCAGCAAGATGAAGTCTTTCCCGACCGTGACCACTTTGGCCGGATCTTCTTTAATCAAGCCAATATGTCTGCTAAAGGTATTCCGCAAATAGCCTCGGTCATGGGGCTATGTACCGCGGGGGGCGCGTATGTTCCAGCGATGGCAGACGAATCAATTATCGTTAAAAACCAAGGTACTATCTTCTTAGCTGGCCCGCCATTAGTGAAAGCAGCCACCGGTGAAGAAGTCAGTGCAGAAGCGCTCGGTGGCGCAGATGTGCATTGTAAAATATCGGGGGTTGCAGATCACTATGCTCAAGATGATGCCCATGCATTACAGCTGGTTCGCCAAGCCATCGCCAATATTAATCACGTTAAACGTCCTGATTTAACCGTCTATCCCAGTGTGCCACCACTATACGACAGCCTAGAGTTATACGGCATTGTCGGCACCGATTTGAAAAAACAATTTGATGTCAAAGAAGTCATCGCCCGCATTGTGGACAGCTCTGAATTCGATGAGTTTAAACAATACTACGGCACAACGTTGGTGTGTGGTTTTGCTCGTATCCATGGTTATCCCGTGGGGATTATCGCCAATAACGGTATCTTATTTTCTGAGTCAGCCCAAAAGGGCGCGCATTTTATTCAGTTGTGTTGCAAGCGTAAGATCCCGCTAGTGTTCCTGCAAAATATCACCGGTTTTATGGTGGGTAAAAAATATGAAGCAGAAGGTATTGCCAAACATGGGGCTAAAATGGTCGCCGCCGTATCTTGCGCTCAGGTGCCTAAGTTTACCGTCATCATTGGCGGCAGTTATGGCGCAGGTAATTATGGTATGTGCGGCCGCGCTTACGACCCCACTTTATTATGGATATGGCCGAATGCCAGGATCTCGGTCATGGGTGGCGAACAAGCAGCCAGTGTCTTAAGCCAAGTCAAAAAAGACGGTTTAGCACGTAATAATAAAACGATGACCACTGACGAAGAAGCTCGATTCAAAGCTCCCATCATCAAGCAATACGAAACCCAAGGCGATCCTTATTATGCCAGCGCGCGATTGTGGGATGACGGGATCATCGACCCATTACAAACCCGAAAAATACTGGGATTAGCGATATCTGCGGCACTGAACGCCCCCATTCAGGATACTCAGTTTGGTATTTTCAGGATGTAACTTTTATATATACCACATCATTTAAAACACAGCGTTAGGATCCTTGAATGACACATAACTCAGACCAGTTAAACATCATCAATGCACAGCATTTCCACACAGCTATTGATGTTCGCGGTATCGCCACAATCACCCTAACAAGGCCTAATGTACGTAATGCGTTTAACGTGGACACGGTTAATCATCTGCTAACAACACTCGCGGTCTTAAAGCATGATCCCGCTGTGCGTATATTGTTATTACGCGCTCAGGGCGAACATTTTTGTGCTGGCGCCGACATAAATTGGATGAAAGATGTCGTCAGATTAGGCTACCAAGAGAATCTTGCTGACGCAGGAAAGTTGGCTAAACTAATGGACCACTTAAATCAATTCCCCAAACCGACAATAGTACTAGTGCAAGGGGCTTGCTTTGGTGGTGCTATAGGTCTAGTGGCCTGCTGCGACATTGCGTTGGCGACAGCAACGGCTAAATTCTGCTTAAGTGAAGTAAAAATAGGCCTTATTCCAGCGGTAATAAGTCCTTATGTCGTCGCCGCGATGGGAGTAAGACAAGCCCGACGCTATTGCTTAACTGGTGAGTCATTTAACTCAGAGCAAGCGCTTGAATATGGTTTAATCCACCAGCTTGGTGATGATTTAGATAAACTCGCTGCGCCATTCACTGACACCTTACTCAACAATAGCCCCGCCGCGATGCAAGCAGTAAAATCGCTGCTGCATGATATTAGCAATCATGCCATCAATGACACATTAATTGCTGATACCAGTCAGCGAATCGCTGCAATTCGAGTATCTAACGAAGCACAGGAAGGGTTAGATGCATTTCTGAATAAACGCAAACCCGACTGGAGCAAGGAATAACGCCTATGTCGCATCAGGTATTAATGGCTCAACCGATCTCCTTTGATAAACTGCTTATCGCTAATCGTGGTGAAATCGCCTGCCGCATAATAACGACAGCGCAGCGTCTAGGCATTAAATGTGTCGCTGTTTACTCTGCCGCTGACAGCAACGCGCGTCACGTTCGCATGGCTGATGAAGCGTTTTATTTAGGGCCTGCGCCAGCAACTGAATCTTACCTTAATAGCCAACGGATACTCACCATTGCCCAAAACGCCGGTGTGCAAGCCATTCACCCCGGTTACGGTTTCTTATCTGAAAACGCAGCATTTGCCCAAGCCTGTGCCCAACAAGGTTTAATCTTCATTGGCCCAAGTGTCGAAGCGATCAGAACCATGGGCAGTAAAAGTGCGGCCAAAGCAATTATGGCGACAGCAGATGTACCGCTTGTTCCCGGTTATCATGGTAAAGCCCAAGATCAACAGATACTTAAAAATAACTCGTTACAAGTTGGCTATCCACAGCTGCTCAAAGCCGTGTACGGCGGTGGTGGTAAAGGCATGCGCATTGTCTATCATGCCGAGGAGTTTAGCCAAGCACTCGCTGCCACTAAGCGCGAAGCAATGGCCAGTTTTGGCAATGACGACATGCTCATCGAGCGCTATTTAACCAAGACTCGTCACGTCGAAATTCAAATATTCAGCGACAACCACGGCAATTGCATTTATCTGTCTCAGCGTGATTGTTCTATCCAACGCCGCCATCAAAAAATCCTCGAAGAAGCCCCAGCTCCGGCATTACCCATTGCCACACAAATAGCCATGGGCGAAGCGGCGGTTAAGGCAGCCAAAGCGATCAATTATCAAGGTGCCGGCACGGTCGAATTTTTATACGACGAGCAAGGTCAATTCTATTTCATGGAGATGAATACTCGTTTGCAAGTCGAGCACCCCGTCACAGAGATGATCACCGGATTAGACCTTGTCGAATGGCAACTGCATATTGCTAACGGCGTTGCATTACCACTCAGCCAAGCCCAGGTTAACATCAGCGGTCATGCGATTGAAGTGCGTATTTATGCTGAAGATCCTGATAATGATTTTATGCCTGTCAGTGGTAATATTAGTTACTTGAACCTACCGCAAACGTCAAAACATGTACGTATTGATACTGGTGTTATGCAAGGGGATGAGATCAGCCCCTATTACGACCCTATGATTGCCAAGTTAATCGTCTGGGATCACAACCGCGACCTGGCCATTGCGCGCCTACAAGATGCCTTATCGAACTATAAGATAGCCGGCATTAAAACTAACATTGGTTTTTTAACTCAACTAGTACAAATTCCCGCATTACAAAGTGCAAATCTGAACACTGATTTTCTACAGATTCACGCAGCAGCATTAGCACCAACAGCCGTTAATCTTGACTACAATTTACTCTTAGCTGCACTGGCATTACAGCTGCAAAACCAAGCATTAGCACAGCTATCGCAGCGGTCACAAGAAACACAACATCTTAATCTACCGTATAACGGCAATAATGATCCACACTCGCCTTGGGCGCAAACAACAGGCTGGCGTTTAAATCAACCAGCTATTAATACTGTAAAATTAGCGACTAAAAATAGCGATAAGAATACTGACAATGATACCTACTCTCTCACGTTGACGACTCAGCCACAAGGTTACCAAGTTCAGATTAATGACAATAAGATGCCCGCGCACACAACAAACTCAGGTTATTTGCTCAGCGGTAAACTTGATGAACATGAACTTACTGCATTTATCGATGGTCATAGAATCAAGGCTACCGTGGTGATATCGGCATTACACATCACCGTATTTTATGCCGGTAACAGTAGCGTACTGGTTCGCCAATCAACAATGCAAAACAAGCCCTTACCAGCTAATATTGATAATGAACAGGAAACAAGAATAACCGCACCAATGCATGGCGTTATCGTCAGCGTGCTTTGCCAAGCAGAACAAGTTGTCGACGCTGGTGAACCTTTAGTCGTGATGGAAGCGATGAAGATGGAATGCAATATTATCGCTCCTGTAGCAGGCACAATTACCACCGTGTGTTATCAAGAAGGAGACATGGTCGAAGATGGTGCTGAATTAATACAGTTAACCCCTTCCCTAATACTTGATAGCAAGGAACAAGCCTAATGGCATCTCTACTCTCTGACAAAGAACCGCAACGATATGACAAAGGACATCAGCTACCAGATAAGGTTAAGATTGTCGAAGTCGGCCCGCGTGACGGTCTGCAAAATGAAATAGAAATAAGCCTGAGTGATAAAATGTCACTGGTGAATATGCTCAGCCACACAGGCTTAACCATGATCGAATCCGGTAGTTTTGTTTCACCCAAATGGGTGCCTCAAATGGCCAATAGCAGTGAACTGTTTAAGCGAATTAAACGTAATCACAAGGTAACCTATTCTGCTCTCACCCCCAATTTAATCGGTTTAAATGCCGCTATCGCCGCAAACGTTGATGAAATAGCCATCTTCGGGTCTGCATCAGAAAGTTTTAGCCGTAAAAATATTAACTGTTCCATTACCGAGTCATTACGCCAATTTGAGCCTGTGGTTAAACAAGCCCTCGCTGCTGGTTTACCTGTTCGCGGTTATATTTCTTGTACGCTTGGTTGCCCGTACGAAGGCTATATCAGTATTAACAAAGTAGCGAAAGTCGCTCAGCAATTACAGGACATGGGTTGTTATCAAATAAGCCTTGGCGATACGGTTGGCGTTGGCACTCCCGAAGCAGTAAAAACCATGATAAACGCCGTAACCCAATATGTTCCCATAGAGCAACTCGCCGTCCACTTTCATGATACCTATGGCCAAGCTCTAGCGAACATTTATGCCGCCTTACAATTGGGAATAAGCGTTATCGACAGTGCCGTGGCAGGCTTAGGCGGCTGCCCTTATGCGCAAGGCGCGTCAGGTAACGTCGCTACCGAAGATGTGGTTTATATGCTTAACGGTTTAGGCATTGAATCTGGCGTCGATTTAAATAAATTAATACCGGTAGGTAATTTTATTTGTGAGCGTTTAAAACGTGGCAATGGATCTAAAGTAGCGCAGGCTTATCCCGCTGCACAAGCACGCTTTCAATCGCTGATATGAGGTGACAATGACAACACCCCCAACGGTGCCACTTTGGTCTCCAAGTCAAGCCCGTATTGACGACAGTAACATCACCCGTTATCTGCAATTTTTACGCGATGAATATAGCCTTACCTTTGTCCATTATCAACAATTGCATCAATGGAGTATCCATAATACCGCCATATTCTGGCGCTCGCTGGTCAGCTTTTTTAAACTTAAAGGTCACTTTAATCTGAAGCGTATTTTTGTCCAAAATGACTGTTTTTATCATTGTCAGTGGTTTCCTGATTCAACATTAAACTTTGCCGAAAACCTGCTATTCCCTAATAATATATCGAGCAGCAACAGCAGCGCTAATACCAATCCAGATAAACCCGCTATCATCAGTTGCGGCGAAGATGGTCGACGAACACAACTTAGCTATCAGCAACTACGTGAAAATGTCACCCGAGTAGCTGGCGCTATGCGCGAATTAGGCATTGTAAAAGGTGATCGTATCGCGGGCATATTACCCAATTGCAGCGAGGCCATTATCGCCATGTTAGCAACCACCAGCATTGGTGCTATCTGGTCCTCGTGCTCGCCAGATTTTGGCCATCAAGGGGTGCTAGATAGGTTCACCCAGATCCAACCTAAATTGCTATTCGCCTGCAACGGTTATCACTACGCCGGTAAGAAAATTGATATTACCGAAAAAGTAAATGAGATTGCAAAATCGTTACCGCAATTAATCAAGCTTGTCATCATCCCCTATTTAGATGCAGTAGCAAAACCGGCCGCTATAGATGACAGCATGCTATCAAGCTGGCGACATTTTTACGCCGCAATTCCACGCTCTTTAACCTTCGAGCCGATGGCCTTTAGCGATCCGCTTTATATCCTTTACTCCTCGGGCACAACAGGCATGCCCAAATGCATAGTGCACAGTGTCGGCGGAACCCTATTACAACATGTCAAAGAGCTGGCTTTACATACCGACGTGCAGGTAGATGACCGCATTTTTTATTACACCACTTGTGGCTGGATGATGTGGAATTGGCTAGTAAGTAGCTTATCTCAAGGCGCAACCTTAATCTTGTTCGACGGTTCACCCTTTCACCCCCATCAGCAAGTACTTTTTGAGCTGGCTGACAACGAACAAATTTCTATTTTCGGCGCCAGTGCCAAATATTATTCCGCCTGTGATAAAGCCCAATTACGCCCAGCACAAACCTATAATCTGAGTCAGTTAAAAACGCTTTTATCCACCGGTTCAACCTTATCTCATGAAAGCTATGATTATATATATCAGCATATTAAACAGGATATTTGTCTATCCAGTATTTGTGGTGGTACCGATATTATTTCCTGCTTTATGTTAGGTATGCCAACCTTACCTGTGTATCGCGGTGAACTGCAATGTATCGGTTTAGGCATGGACGTGGCTTTTATCAATCGTAATGATGATGTTGCTACAACAAAAATAACAACGCAATCACACACAGCGCAGCGCCATGGCAAGGGCGATCTAGTTTGTCGACAACCCTTCCCTTCAATGCCAACCAGATTTTGGCAAGACCCCGGCGATCGTAAATACCATCATGCTTACTTTGCCCAGTTCGACAATATCTGGGCGCACGGTGATTATGGTGAGCTGATTTATCATTATGTTGATACATCAGATACCCCGCACCTCATTCTCGACACCGAAAGTAAGGCCATAGACGATATCTATATTGAGCAAGTAGGTGTGATTATCCACGGCCGCTCTGATGCGGTATTAAATCCCAGCGGCGTGCGTATTGGTACTGCAGAAATATACCGACAAGTTGAAAAACTAGCGGCTATTCAAGAGTCCATCGCCATCGGTCAAGAATGGCATGATGATGTACGGGTGGTCTTGTTTGTGCGTTTGTCTGAAGGGGTGGCGTTAGAACCACAATTAATCGCCGAAATTAAACAGGTAATTAGCACCAATACCACGCCCAGACACGTACCGGCTAAAATTATCGCGGTGGCTGATATCCCCAAAACCATCAGTGGTAAGATAGTCGAATTAGCCGTACGTAACGTAGTGCACGGTATTGCTGTAACCAATCAAGATGCTCTCGCTAATCCAGAAGCGCTGGCCTTGTTTGCTAATTTAGCTGAACTACAATATTAATAGTGAACATTTTTCTACACTTTTTTAATATCAACGCTTGAATATCGTATATTTACAATGTACGATATTCAGGCGTAGTAAGAAACAGTCCAGAGGAGGTTTAGATGTCTGCCATTATTATTAAACCGTTTTTTCACCACGATACTTCAACAATAAGTTACGTTGTTTATGACTCGTATAGCCTCAATGCAGCAATCATTGATAGTGCTATCGATTATGAAAATAACTCTGGAAACATTGCTTTTTACTTTGCTGATTCTCAAATTGAATTTGTAAAAAATAACAAGCTAACGCTGAAATGGATATTAGAAACACACGCCCATGCAGATCATCTATCCGCATCATATTATTTAAGATCGCAGCTTGGCGGTAAAATTGCGATTGGCAAAAATATCACCCAAGCACAGCAGGTTTTTAAGGACCTCTTGGCCTTAAGTGATGATGAAGTATCTGTCTTGGGGCAAGAATTTGACGTACTGCTTAACCACAATGAAGTGCTTTATATTGGGGATACCGCCATCAACGTCATTGCAACACCAGGGCACACTAAAGACAGCGTTACCTATCTAATCGAAGATAATGCATTTATTGGCGATACCTTATTCATGCCAGATAGTGGTTCAGCACGCTGTGATTTCCCTGGTGGTGCTGCGACAGAATTATACCAAAGTATAATGCAGATCTACTCACTGCCTGAAAATACCAAACTTTGGATGTGCCATGATTACCAGCCCAACGGCAGAGAATTGCAATTCCAAACCACAGTAGCAGAGAGTAAGAAATCGAATATCCATATTCGTGATGATGTTTCCCAAGACAGTTTTGTTGCGATTAGGCAGGCTCGAGATAAAAACTTGGCGGTACCAAGACTGTTATACCCAGCACTACAAGT
Source organism: Moritella sp. (assembly GCF_033791185.1). Classification (GTDB taxonomy): domain Bacteria; phylum Pseudomonadota; class Gammaproteobacteria; order Enterobacterales; family Moritellaceae; genus Moritella. The sequence goes on from NZ_JASJHF010000225.1 coordinate 10,081, forward strand.
GAATATTAAAGCCGGACAACTACCCCAGCCCAATAGCCACAACCAAATATTTTTCAAAATACCTGTCTATATACGACAATCAGAGGATAAATAAATGACGGAGTTAACCCTATTAGACTCAATTTTAGGCGGTCTGGTATTATCCATTGCCGCGCTACTCATGCTCTTTGGCATTGGTAAGCTCAGTGGTATTTCCGGTATTTTTTATGGATTAAAAAATAGCCGAGCACCAAGCGAATACTGGCGGATACTGTTTATTATCGGCCTAGTGATAAGTCCATTTTTTGCTGCTTTACTCGGATTTTCATTACCAAGTAGCATTGATGTCAGTTGGGCTGCGATTATCATTGGCGGCTTACTGGTGGGTATCGGCACCAGAGTTGGCTCGGGCTGTACCAGCGGTCACGGCATCTGTGGTATCGGTCGACTCTCTGCGCGTTCACTGGTAGCAACCATCATCTTTATGAGCACAGCGGTAATCACTGTGTTTGTTGTAAACAGCATAAGTTAGGATAAAAAATGAAACTCTTTATAGCCTTGTTTAGCGGTATCTTGTTTGGTATTGGTTTAATTATCTCACAGATGGTAAACCCGAATAAAATATTCAACTTTCTTGATATTACTGGCGATTGGGACCCGAGTTTGGCCTTGGTCATGGGCTCGGCATTATTACTTTTCATCCCAGTTTATCGGGTCTTAAAGCAAAAATTAAAACAGCCGTTATTTGCCAGCGAATTTAGCCTACCGGTGCAGACATTGATAGACCGCCGACTTGTCATTGGCGCAGGATTATTTGGTATTGGCTGGGGTATTTCAGGTATTTGTCCCGGTCCCGCGATCGTTAATGTCTCCGCAGGCGATCCTAAGATCATGGTATTTATATTTGCGATGGGGCTTGGGATGTATATTTCTAACTATGTTAATATAGCGCTATCAAAGCCAAAAGATTGATTAACTATGACTGAACAAATGAGCATGGAGCGATTTGAGAAAAACGCCTCGAAAGCTGAATCTCTGATGAAAGCATTAAGTAACAAACATCGCTTAATGATATTGTGCTTATTGCAACAAGGTGAGCTGTCCGTATCAGCGCTTAATGAATTAATACCGATCCCGCAATCGACTTTATCACAACACCTTGCGTGGTTGAGACGTGAGAAATACGTCAAAACACGGCGTGAAGCGCAAACCATCTACTATCAATTAGATGATGATAATGTGACCAAAGTGATTAATGTATTACACAATATTTTTTGTGATTAAGCCTTTTCTATTAACAATAATCCAAAAAATATGACTCAATAAATAAGGTGCAAACCATGCACCTTATCTTTACTAATACTTATGCATAATCTAGATATTAGCTGTTATATTTACTCGCATCAATACCCAGCAACTTGGCAATACCATGAGCATAAGCAGGATCCGCTTTAAAGCAATGTCTTAAATGTCGAAGCTGAATTTCTTCTGGAACACCGCTGATATTACGCGCCGTATTATCAAACAATACCGCTTGCTTCTCTGGCGTCATCAGACGGAACAGATCCCCTGGCTGACTAAAGTAATCATCATCTTCTCGGTGATCCCAGTGCGCAGCAGCACCATCAAGACTTAACGGCGGCTCAGAAAAGTCAGGTTGTTCAGCCCACTCGCCTTGATCATTGGGTTCATAACCCACAGTACCACCATGATTACCATCAACACGCATGGCACCATCTCGATGATAGCTGTGTACTGGACAACGTGGCGCATTAACCGGAATACTGTGGTGATTAACACCTAAACGGTAGCGCTGGGCATCACCGTATGAGAATAGGCGACCTTGTAACATTTTGTCCGGTGAGAAACTGATACCAGGAACTACACTTGCAGGATTAAAAGCAGACTGCTCTACTTCAGCAAAGAAATTCTCTGGATTGCGGTTAAGCTCTAACTCACCCACTTCAATCAAAGGGTAATCGCTATGCGGCCACACTTTCGTCAGATCGAAAGGGTTGTAAGGGACTTTCGACGCATCATCTTCAGGCATGATCTGGATTTGCATTGTCCATTTGGGAAAATCACGATTATCAATGCTTTCTAGTAAGTCTCGATGATGACTTTCTCGGTCTTTACCAATTAAGGTTTCTGATTCTGCATCAGATAAATTCTTAATACCTTGCTGCGATTTGAAGTGGAATTTAACCCAAAAGCGTTCATTATCACTGTTAATAAAACTAAACGTGTGGCTACCAAATCCGTGCATATGTCGATATGTCGCAGGAATACCACGATCACTCATCACAATCGTGATTTGATGTAATGCTTCCGGTAATGACGTCCAAAAATCCCAGTTGTTCTTAGCACTGCGCATGTTGGTGCGCGGATCGCGTTTTACCGCATGGTTCAGATCTGGGAATTTAAGCGGATCGCGTAAGAAAAATACTGGAGTATTATTACCCACCAGATCCCAGTTACCTTCTTCGGTGTAAAACTTTATCGCAAAACCACGAATATCACGTTCAGCATCCGCGGCACCACGTTCACCCGCTACCGTGGTAAAACGCGTAAACAGTTCTGTTTTTTTACCTATAGCCGAAAATATTTTCGCTTTAGTAAATCGAGTTATATCATGTGTCACTGTAAATGTGCCATACGCACCAGAGCCTTTCGCATGCATGCGACGTTCAGGGATCACTTCGCGATCAAAATGCGCAAGCTTTTCTAGAAACCATACATCTTGTAAAAGTTGTGGTCCTCTTTTACCTGCGGTTTGTACATTCTGATTATGCGCAACAGGGCAACCTGCTGCTGTGGTTAATTTCTTACTCATATCCAATTCCTTACCGATGTTATTTATGACTGTAGAAACAATTTTTTATTGCTACTTTACTTTTATCTTCATCTCGATTTATGTGGCTGGTATTACTTTAATTAAAAACGTTTTTTATATGTGCTTGACCCGCTTGCTTACCCATTAAATAACCTTTATTTAGGGTACTCAGATTCATTGTTAATCTTTTCACTGCAAAGTTTTCAGGTGGCGCAATAACACGAATAGTTAAGTCACGTGGTGGATTTTTTATGAACTCGAGAGATTCGTTATAATTGTTCGCTCTTACCATCATCGAACTGGCGATATTCGGATGCTGAGAGAACAGTCTTTTTATCAGCCATGGATATTTAATTACTGATTTTTTATAACTAAGCGGATGTGAAAGCACCACTGTTATGTCACGCGCGCCCAATCGATACGCTTTGCGTACAGGGATCGAGTCAGCAACGCCTCCATCAGTATAGCAGCCGCCTGAAAAGCAAGGCGTATCCCGATAAGCAATCGGTAATGCAGTTGTGGCCTCAAGTACATTGGATAATGTATCAGGCTTAATTCTATGGTAATCAGCATGCCCAGTATCAATATTTGTGACTGCGGCATACATCGGAATATTGCTAAATAGTTTGTCATGATCAATTGGATAACGCTCGCTCGATGCTTCCCATAGCCATTTTACATCAACGAGATTGCCGCCTTTGGCAAATCGAATCGGATTAAAAAAGGCTTTGTCTGTGGCCATCTTGGTAATGACATTGAAGCTACGTTGCGGCGCATTAGCAAGGTATCCTACCAAGTTAGACGCGCCAGCCGAGACACCAATAACAAAATCATAAGGCAAAAATCCCTTATCCATAAAGCTGTCTAATACACCACTAGCAAAAATGCCGCGCATACCACCACCTTCAACAATTAATGCTCTTTTTTGCATTGGGTCACTCCGTCATAAATCAATATATAAAGGATAGAGTGATTTTACGATAAAGAAAAAGTGGTTTAATCGAAAACATTAATAGCTTAAAACTATCAAGATATATAACCCCAATTTGGTGCAGCCAGCATTAAACTCCGCTTTAGTATGGTGAAAACATATATCACCATTTATAAATACTATTATGTTTCAAACATTTAACTTTTGGCTCGAATTTTGATATACATACTGCATACCTACCCGTGACTTTTTAAAATGAATTAGGGAGTGATTTAAATATGCAAGATACATTAACGGTAGTACTCGCTGGCGGAATGGGCGCGCGCCTTTCACCACTAACAGATAATAGAGCAAAACCAGCTGTTCCTTTCGGTGGTAAATACCGCATTATCGATTTTACCTTAACCAATTGCCTTCACTCTGGTTTAAGACGCATTCTGGTCCTAACGCAATATAAATCCCACTCACTGCAAAAGCACCTACGTGATGGTTGGTCTATCTTTAACCCTGAGCTCGGCGAATACGTGACAGTCGTACCACCGCAAATGCGTAAGGGAGACAAATGGTATAGCGGCACGGCCGATGCTATTTATCAAAACCTATGGTTATTATCACGCAGTGAAGCTAAATATGTGGTGGTGCTTTCCGGCGATCATATTTACCGAATGGATTACGCGCCGATGCTGCAACGCCACAAAGAAAATGGGGCAGACTTAACGATCGCCTGTATGGAAGTTCCCATTGCTGAAGCATCTGATTTTGGGGTAATGTCGACAGATGACACTAAAAAAATCGTCGCTTTTGCAGAAAAACCTCAGCAGCCGACCCCGCTACCAAATGATCCAGAAAAAAGCCTCGCATCAATGGGGATCTATATTTTCACCACCGATGCGTTAATCGACGCGTTAGAGCAAGACGCTGAAAATCCACACTCAAACCATGATTTTGGTAAAGATATTATTCCGAAATTAATTGATAAAGATAAAGTATACGCTCACAAGTTTGCAGGCCGTACTGGCCGGGTATCTAAGGATGCTTACTGGCGTGATGTGGGGACAATTGACTCTTTGTATCAAGCCAATATGGATCTGTTAAAGCATGTATCACCGATAGATTTATACCAGCGTGATTGGGCGATAAGAACCTACGAACGCCAACTGCCACCAGCAAGAACAACCTCTTCAGAAACGGGCAATGAAGGCATCTTTATTAACTCGTTAATTTCCAATGGCGTATTGATCACCGGTGGCTCCGTACAAAACTCGGTGCTTTCTGCTAATGTTAAAATCAATGATGCCGCGACGGTATCTGCCAGTATTTTGTTTGATAATGTCGAGGTAGGTGAATATTGCCAATTGAAAAATTGTATTATCGACAAGCACGTTAAAATTCCGCCAAGAACCAACATAGGAGTTAATGCAGCAGAAGACGCAGCTCGATTCACTATTTCAGAACGTGGTATCGTTGTTGTTCCAACCTCTTATCGGTTTGAATAAACGTATTTGACAACCGCGATTGGCGATGAGCAGGATAGCAACGGCTTGATAACAGAGTCTAAGTTAACATTTCGATTTTAGAGCTGCCGTTAACGCAGGTAATACCTCAAATAAATCGGCTACTAACCCATAATCTGCGATATCGAATATGGGCGCGTCAGGATCACTATTAATGGCAACAATGACCTTGCTGCCGGTAATCCCAGCGATGTGTTGGATCGCGCCAGAGATACCTATCGCTATATACAGATCGGGTGCGACAATTTTCCCTGTTTGCCCTATCTGTAAATCATTCGCCACAAATCCTGCATCTACTGCAGCACGACTTGCGCCCACAGCGGCATTAAGCTGATCGGCCAGCGTATCGAGCAAGGCAAAATTTTCAGCATTTTGCATCCCTCGCCCACCAGCAATAACGACCTTCGCAGTGGTCAATTCTGGTCGCGATGATTGGGTTAATTCCGCCTTAATAAATTCAGATTTTCCACTGCTCGCTTGCGGTGTTAATTTAACAACAGGTACTTGCTTACCTGTAATTAATGGAGCGGGTAAAAACGCACTACTGCGAACAGTGATAACTTGAATAGCATCACTCGATTGTACCGTGGCGATGGCATTGCCCGCATAGATAGGTCGTTTAAAGGTATCAGCAGATTCAACACTGATGATATCTGAAATCTGCGCGACGTCTAATAAGGCGGCGACTCTGGGTTGATAGTCTTTACCTGTAGTGCCTGCAGAGGTGATGATGTGACTATACTGTCCACGATCTTGGTTTGGATCTTGACCCTGAAACAAGGAAACAATTAGCGGGGCGATGTTCTCTGCTAACGGGTATTGATATATTTGATCATCGACAACCAGTATTTGACTCAATCCAGCAATGCCCTGTGCCATATCCACAGCAGCTTGACAGTCATGGCCTATGATAAGTAAGTGCAATTCACTGTTATTAGTATGCGTTGCAATCTCTGCTGCGGCGGTTAATACATTTAACGTAGCGGCTTGCAGAGTGTGGTTGTCATGCTCTGCGACTATCAAAATCGCCATTTAAATCACCTTTGCCTGTTGTAGTTTATCCACCAGCTCATCGACATCTGCCACTTTAATCCCAGTTTGACGCACAGCTGGCGTTTCGACTTTTAGTGTGGTTAGTCGTGGCGATAAGCTAAACCCCATCGTCTCAGGAGACGTCACCGTGATAACTTTACGCTTAGCTTTCATTATATTCGGCAGTGAGGCATAACGCGGGGTATTTAAGCGTAGATCTACGCTGATAACCGCAGGTAAATTTAAGGCTAGCGTGACTAAGCCACCATCGACTTCACGCGTCACTTTGATTTTATTGGGGACAGTAAAGACTATATTTGAAGCAAACGTACCTTGAGGCATATTAGTAAGCGCCGCTAACATCTGCCCAGTTTGGTTGTTATCAGTATCGATAGCTTGTTTACCCAACAGTACTAGATCGGGTAACTCTTCTTGCACAACTTTATGTAATAACTTAGCAACATCAAGGGATTGCACCTCTTCGTCTACTTTTATTAGAATGGCCCGGTCTGCACCTAATGCAAGCCCCGCCCGCAACTGCACATCAGCCTCTTTACGACCAATACAAACTAACACAACTTCAGTAGCCGTATCCTGATCTTTAAAGCGCACCGCTTGTTCAATCGCAATTTCACAAAATGGATTGATCGCCATTTTTACATTCGCGTCTTCAATGCCCGTTTCATCCGCTTTCACCCTAACGTTGACCTTATGATCTACAACCCGCTTTACCGCGACCAATATCTTCATAACTTCCTCATGATGTACTGCTGCTTATTCAATCAACCTGTTTGTGTTTAATTAATCCACTTGTTTGTGTTCATTGAATCAAATGGTTATGCATTAAGAATAGTGATGTTATCGGGTATGGCAAATGCAGATAACCCTCCACACTGCTGATTACAGCTTGAGCAGCAAGGATTAAAGCGCGGCAAGGCTTTAAATCATCGATTTAAATCTGTAAAGTACACGATATATTATAATAAATGCTTGCTCCCTGTGAACAGGTAGCAATAGCATGTTACAAGGTAGACAATAAAAATGAATAACGAATATGATGTCATTGATAATTTAAAAGAGCTTGAAACTTTTCTACTAAGCATTGAAAATGGTGGTTTAGGTCTGCAAGGTGTGGCTGGTGTAGGTATGGCAACAAATACCAAAGATGGTCGTCACTTTGTCGCTGTATTTGATGATAACCAAAGTCTACTGCTAGCACGTTATGTCACTGACGAAGTTTATGAAAATGGTAAAGAAATGGTACGTAACGGTGTGCAAACGAAACACTAATTTCTTACCATTAATCACATAGCTCGTAACGAGGCACAAACAACTATTCTGCCTCGTTAATTCCTCTCAATACCAGCGAATACTTGGTCATTTTAGCTAACTTGGAAGTGAGTGGCGATGAGGTAAGTCTCGACAACTAATCGCCAACTAATAGCACCACTCGATCTTGTAAATGCGGGATCACTTCTTGCTCAAACCAAGGGTTCTTCTTCAGCCAAATATTATTACGTGGACTAGGGTGCGGTAAGGGTAATAGTTCAGGCCAGTAATCACGCCAACTTCTCACTGTTTCAGTTAAATTTTTTTGTTTTACCTCACCCATATGCCATTTTTGCGCATAAATACCGATAACCAGTATCAACTCAATATTCGGCATGGCAGCGAGTATTTCGGTTCGCCATACTTTAGCACATTCAGGTCTCGGCGGCAGGTCGCCCGACTTCCCCGTTCCCGGATAACAGAATCCCATCGGTAGTATCGCTATTTTAGTAGCGTCATAAAACGTGTCGCTATCAATGCCCATCCATTGGCGTAAACGATCACCACTTGGGTCAGTAAATGGAATACCTGATTCATGCACGCGAATCCCCGGTGCTTGCCCTGCAATCAGTATTTTGGCTTGCGTATCAACTTGTAATACAGGTCTCGCGCCCATTGGAAGTGCACTTTCACAGATCGTACATTTTCGTACATCGGAAACGATTGTATCTAGCATACGGTTTTTCATACTGCCATTTCCTCATCGGCTTGAATTCAGATTGTTAATCAATATTTGTCGACTGCTGACTATTGCCGATAGTAATAATACGATGAACACAATTTGTCTGAACAGTAAGATCTAAAACACATCGATAGATTCACTTAACACTCGTACGAATACGCCAATAGATACAAACAATCCTGTAGAGACCAGCGCCAATGACACACCCTTTACCGTCGGAGATAATACTTATCATGAACGTTGAGTTAAGAACACCTCTTTACGTTTAGTTAACACTAAAGAGATGTTCTTTACAGGGTAAGTTAATTCAAAACCAAGCTAAAACTGATAAGCCAATATTAAGCTAAAATTATCAACGTCATTTGCATCTAAGAAATACCGTTTCATTTCTAGTCCCACTTTCCAATCATCTGACAACGCATACGCTAACGCGCCTCCCACATAAGGGTCGATACCGTCTTGTTTATGCTCTATCGTCACGTCTTCAAAGGTACTATCAATTTGACTACGCCAAGCAAATGCTCCCGCCATCACTTCACTACTAAACTTATGGTGTTGCCAAAATTGATAATTTAGTCCCAGTACTATGCCATCACCAAATATAGGCGTCACTTGCGCTACCGATTGATGATAGTTAAACGTATTACTTTGTAATACAGTACTTGCTTCACCGAGATCCAAATAACCGACTGATACGCTCCAGTTCTGCGACATTCGATAACCGAGAGTGATCCCCCAACTTATACCTTGATCATCAATATCAACGATATTTTCTGCCGGTATCCCACTGACATTCGAATTACCATGCAAACGGCTTATTCCTGAATTTAGCGCTATCGACCATTTATCTTTATCACTCGGCGCAAGCATCGAACCGCTACTCGCCACCACTTCGGTATTTGCCGTGTCTTTTGAAATAACGATGTCATCATCGGCTCGAGTATTAAAGCTCAACATCGCTAACACGATAGTCAATACGCGTGCGCCATATTTACGTCCGAACGCAATTAATAGCAAACCATAGCTAAAGAACCATGACATCGAGCCTCCTTTCGATTTATTACTAACAGCACTGGCATCAGGAGGGGTCACAGTAACATTCACTTGGGCTATTGCCGTGCCTCCATTGCCATCGTTAATGGTATAAGCGATAGTATCGCGACCAACATAGTCCATAGTGGGCGTATAAGTAATGCTTTGTTGCCCATTAATGACCACTGAACCAAAGACTGCACTTGCATTAGCGACCGCTAAAACATCGCCATTAACATCACTGTCATTATCCAATACTGTAACTGTTATCTCCGTATTTTGAATCAAGGAAACATTGTCATCCTCTGCGACAGGGAACGCATTACCATTTAGCAATACCGAAACACCACCGGGATCGATAATTGTTCCATTCGCAATACCATCGTCATCATTTGGCCCACCATCTTGGATCTGTAATTGCACACACCAGTGGTTTTCTTGTAAACCCTCAACCCAACTTTGATCTCCAGGTGGTGGACAGTACCCTTGCTCACCAGTCGCACTCAGGAGTTTATTGTCAGCGTCGACAACAAATTCCATCCACACGTTATTACTGTATTTTCGATAAACAGCCCCGCGAGGGATCGGTAATAATTGTGGGAAGACGATCTTATAAACTTGTCCTGCTTGCGGTAAGCCATAAGCAATATAATCAAACAGGCCACCGACGTTTTTAGCCTCGGTATCAATAGCCGCTAATTCACCTTCATTGACCTGCAAGCCACCTTGCACACTGTTCAACGATACTAAACCTTTACGTAAGCAAACACCTGGTTCGCCTTCCACTAAGAACTGCGTCTGGGTATTTAATGTTTCAGGAACAACATTACAGGTTTCTAGTTTGTTACTATCTTGATAGTTAGGAATACCATCACCATCATCATCACCATAACCTTCATTCAGGTCTGGGATGTTATCTCCGTCGGTATCTTGCTCATTAGTGAGTGCAACTAATGATGTTTTAATATCAACAAAAATATGCGACGTCACACTTAAGATTGGCGTGCCATTGTCAGTAGCGACCGCCGTTAGTGAATAAGAACCAGCGGTATAATCGCTAGGTGCAAAACGGAAAATTGTTTCGTCATTATCCAAATCGGCTAATGTTTCACTTTCCCAAGTAACAGTGACGGTATTACCTGGGTTTGCATCTGTGACTATCGCTTGAATCGTCACGTCACCGTCCGCTTGGCTAACCGTCTGACGAATTTCCCCATTTTGCTCAATATTAAACGTGAGCACAGGCGCTATATTATCTTCACTGATCACCACTTTGGTACTGGCTTGAGTCCCCAGATTTAAACCACTCGCGAGCGTTACTATCACGGTTTCACCTGCTGAAAACTGATACTCAGATAAGCTGATCGTAGCAACTTGACCTTCATTAATGGTGATATCTTCATCGATCACATTGTTGACCACACCGCCTGTTTTAATCGTAATACTGTAGGGCAAAATGACGGGATAACTAGGTGCGCGACCATTTAAAATCGCTTGCACTTCCACCTCATTACCCTCGTGAACAATTTGATCTTTACTCAGTGATATTAGCGGGTGCACAGTGACTTGCTGTGAAGCAACACTACGCACACCAAGCGCATCAGTGGCTTGCCAATAGAGTTCATGTGTTCCAGGTGAGAACAGTAAATTATTATCCACTAATGAGACGGCAATAGGATCACCATTGCGATCGGTTGCCGTTGCGGTGCCCGTAATAACTTTGGTATAAAGTCCTGTCGCATTAACAACAATATCATCAGGTGCTGTAATGGTTGGCGCTTGGCTTTGCACTGCATCTTCAATCGAGAGCGTCACGATTGCACTATCACGTGCATCATTACCATCATTGATTGAATAGGTTAATTTAACCGTACCAATGAAGTCCGCATCCGCCTGATAAAGCAGCTCATTATTCACCACTGTCACGCTACCTAAGTCTGCATCCGCGCCTTCGATAACCAGCTCATCACCATCATCATCGCTGTCATTGCCTAATACACTTAAGGTATAAAGGTCATCACCATTCGCCTTAATTGTCGATACATCATCTTCAGCAACTGGGGCATCATTGACATTCGTCACGGTTAGTTCAAAAGCCTCTAAACTTGCATCGACGTTACTACCGTCGGTGACAGTAATAACAATACCCGCCGTCGCCCCCACATCATCATTCACTGGCGTGCCAGAGAGTAAACCTGTTGTCGTGCTAAACGAGGCCCAACTAGGTTTGTTGCTGATACTGAAAGTTTGAGTGTCACCACTGTCCACATCGATCACTGTTGGCGTGAAACTATACGCCACGTCTTCAGCAACTGTCGTGATTGGTGAGCCGGTGATAACTGGCGCATCATTTTCATTCGTCACTGTGAGGCTAAATACCCCCAGATTTGCAGATGCATTACTGCCATCTTTGACTTTAATAACAATGCCATTAGTAACACCGATATCATCGTTAGTTGGCGTACCAGATAACGTGCCTGTTGCTGCGCTGAACGAAGCCCAATTAGGTTTGTTGCTGATACTGAAAGTTTTAGTATCACCACTGTCTACATCTACCACCGTCGGCGTGAAATTATAAGCCGCATCTTCAGCTATCGTCGTTGCTGGACTGCCAGTGATAACCGGCGCATCATTTTCATTGGTGACAGTTAAGTTAAAGCTGCTTAAATTAACTGCGACCCCACTGCCATCGGTCACTGTGATAACAATATTATTCGTTGTACCAATATGGTCGTTACTTGGCGTACCAGATAACGTACCTGTTGCCGCGCTGAACGAAGCCCAATTAGGTTTGTTGCTGATACTGAAAGTTTTAGTATCACCACTGTCTACATCTACCACCGTCGGCGTGAAATTATAAGCCGCGTCTTCAGCTATCGTCGTTACTGGACTGCCAGTGATAACCGGCGCATCATTTTCATTGGTGACAGTTAAGTTAAAGCTGCTTAAATTAACTGCGACCCCACTGCCATCGGTCACTGTGATAACAATATTATTCGTTGTACCAATATTGTCATTCGTTGGCGTACCAGATAACGTGCCTGTTGCCGCGCTGAACGAAGCCCAATTAGGTTTGTTGCTGATACTGAAAGTTTTAGTGTCACCACTGTCTACATCTACCACCGTCGGCGTGAAGCTATAAGCCGCGTCTTCAGCTATCGTCGTTGTAGGACTACCAGTGATAACCGGCGCATCATTTTCATTAGTAACGGTTAAGCTAAATGCACTCAGGCTAGCTGATGCATTGCTACTATCTGTCACCGTGATAATGATATTACTCGTTGTACCAATATTGTCATTCGTTGGGGTGCCAGATAATCCACCTGTTGTGCTGCTGAATATGGCCCAACTTGGTTTGTTGCTGATACTGAAAGTTTTAGTGTCACCACTGTCTACATCTGTCACTGCTGGCGTGAAGCTATAACTTGTATCTTCAGCTACTGTGATCGCTGGCGTACCACTGATCACAGGCGCATCATTGACATTCGTCACGGTTAAGTTAAACGCAGTCAAACTGTCTTGCGCTCCGATACCATCAGTAACTGTGATCGTTATATTGTTCGTGGTACCTAGATTACTGTTTGATGGCATCCCTGACAGTTCACCGGTGACTGAACTGAAAGTCGCCCAGCTTGGTTTGTTGGTGATACTGAAGACTTTAGTATCACCACTATCCACATCTGTCACTGTTGGCGTGAAACGATATGGCGCATCTTCTGCAGTCGTCGTAAGCGGAGTTCCTGAAATCACTGGCGCTGAGTTGGAACTGGTTATCTCTAAATCAAAAGCAGCTAATTCGTTACCTTCTCCACTTGGGTCTTCAACTCGGATCACAATATTCACTGTTGTATCCACATCTGCAGGTTGCGGAACACCCGTTAACGCACCGGTGTCGCGATCAAAAGCAGCCCAATCAGGTTTATTAGTGATAATAAAGGTCAAAGGTGTATCACCATCAATATCATTTGCCGTTGGAGTAAAGCTATAAGCATTACCATCAACCAGAGTCGTAGTCGGTGTACCACTGATCGTCGGTGCATCGTTAATCGCATTAATAGTAATCGTCTCTGTCAATGCTGTGCTTGTTTCTAAATTGTCATTAGCAGTAATGGTAAACAACACTGAAGCTGTATCATTTTCATCGGTTTGAAATGAAATACGTGATGTATCATTGAGGAAAGCATTGATATCAGTACTCAGTCCCATCAAGGTAATATTGCTACTCCCGTTACTATCTGAACCCGTGATGGTCGTTGCATTAACAGTGGTATTGCCATCAGTAGCAAAAATTAAACCATTGCCCACACTGATAGTGACAATCAGTGAATCATCATTGCCATCAGCAATGAGTACGTCACTTAAATCTAACGCTGTTTTGATATCTTCATCAATGGTAAAAGGACCAACATTACTTGTTGCTTCGCTAACCGTTGGCTTGTTATTCGTATTAACCGTATGCACAACACCGCTTGAATAAGCATCTGGGGTATTACTGTTTTCATCGACGATATCAGTATTGGCATTAAGATCTAAACGTAGTTCACCAATGGTCACACCGGCATTCACCGTGACATTATATGTGGTACCTGAGCCACTGATGCTTGTTATTGTGGGTACGATATTACTTTCACCGCTGACTAATGTCGCGGTAAAATCAGTGGTTGTCACATTTGTCACATCATCGCCGAACACCACAGAAAACATCACACTAGTTGCTGTTTCCGCTGGCGTACCAGATAAAGCAATACTGGTAATATTAGCTAAGGTATCGGGGGTGGTTAGCGCCAATTTAACAACATTTACATCACTCTGTAAGTTAGCGACGCTATCTTCACCGACAACATAAACATCGTAGTCAACACCGTCACTTAAGCCTGTTATAGTTCGACTACCCACTGTACCAATAGTTGTGATATTACCGTTTGCATACACGGTAACACTATTGTAACTCGCGCCAGATTTAACTTGTGCTGCGGTTGGCGTTGCCGCACCATTATTAACAATAAGATAATAAACCGTACCCTCTTCATCCATGTTTACCGATAAATCAGCACCTTCTGCTGTGATGTTTGACAATGACGGCATAGAATCAAAGACAGGTGCTGCGCCATCGTCGTCATCGGTAATAATAATAGTTTGCTGCTGCGTACCCGACTCTGTCGCACTACCGCCACTGACCGACGCCACATCTATAATAATCGTTTGATCACCATCAGCATTAACATCATCTACAGTAGTAATACCTGTAATAGCAGTCGCTGTTAAGCTACCCGCTGGAATAGTGATTGATGAACTTGGGGTATTATAATCCGTGCCGCCACTTGTTGCAGTGCCGGTATAACCCAAATTAACAACAACATCTGCATAAGTCGCTGTATCTAAAGTCGCTGTAATGGTTGACGTCCCCCCATCCTCTACCACAGGGCTACTGCCCACTGATAGCGTCACTGTTGGCGCTGATTCTGCGTCGGTAATAGTAAGGGTTTGTTGATTGGTCGAACCTTCATTACCGGCACTGAGCGTACTGATATCTACAATCGCAGTTTCATCTATCGCAGCATCAAATACCGTATCAGCTGTGCCCGTCACAGTGGCGGTATTACTGCTATTACCAGCAGAGATAACAATACTGTCAGACTTACTGTAATCCGTTACAGCGCTAGCTGTGCCTGTGTACGTCAAGTTAGTCGTAACATCTACTGGCCACTGGTTATTTAAACTATTGCTCAAAGTAGCCGTTAATATCGAAACGCCGCCGTCTTCGGTGATGGTATTAGTATCTGCTGTTAATGATATTTCTGGCAGGTTGGCATAGAGGGCATCGCTTCCCTGACTGATAGCCGAGGTATACGTACTGCTGCTGTTACCGGCGCTGTCGGTCAGCGTCAGGTTAACGGCAATTGTATCGCCAGCGGCTGCATCCGCGCCGCCATCGGTGATGGTGAAACTTGCAGTATATTGAGTATCACTAACTTTGGTCAGGCTTGAGAGCAAATAGCCGTTGATGGTACCTGTTATATCGCCGCTGCCAGAGGTGTAATCATCGCTGTCGGTTGCGACGGTGATGGTTGCCGTCACCGTATCGCCGACCTTATGGCTGCTGTTTGGTATGCTGACCGTACTGAGTAGCGGCGCTGCGGTATCTTCGTCATCGGTAATCGTCACCGTTTGCTGCTGAGTGCCGCTTTCGCTGGCCCCGCCGCCGCTGACAGTGGCGACAGCAAGGATAATGGTTTCATTGCCTTCACCATCGGCATCATCAATACTGCTGAGTCCGGTACTGGTATCTGCTGTGGTATCGCCCGCAGCGATCGTGATCGTCGCACTCGGGGTCGCGTAATCCGAGCCACTGGTTGCCGTGCCTGAATAGGCCAGATCGACCGTGACGGTTTCATAGGTGGCGTGACTCAAGGTAGCGGTTACCGTGCTGCTGCCGCCGTTTTCAGCTAGGTTATCGGTACTAGTGCTGAGCGTTACCGTCGGCGCAGACTGAGCATCGGCAATACTGATAGTTTGCTGAGCGGTTGTGCTTTTGCTGCCAGCAGACACAGTGCTGATATCGGCGATAATGGTTTCTGCACTGGCCGCATCATACAGGCTGTCACTGACCCCTGTTAGGGGGGTGGTATTACTGGAACTGCCTGCGGCGATAGTGATGCTGGTCGCACCTGCATAGTCCGTGGTGAGGGTGGCAGTGCCGCTGTAACCCAGGCCGACACTAACATCGACGGGCCACTGGTTATTTAAACTGTTGCTTAATGTTGCTGTTAATGTCGATACACCGCCGGCTTCGGCAATGGTATTGCTATCTGCTGTTAATGATATTTCCGGCAGGTTGGCATAGAGGGCATCACTTTCCTGGCTGATAGCAGAGGTATACGTACTGCTGCTATTACCGGCGCTGTCGGTCAGTGTCAGGTTGACGGCGATGGTATCGCTGGCTGCCGCATCTGCGCCGCCATCTGTGATGGTGAAATTAGCAGTATATTGGGTATCACTGACTTTGGTCAGATTGGAGAGTAAATAGCCGTTGATGGTACCAATTATACCGCCACTGCCCGTGGTGTAATCATCGCTGTCGGTTGCGGCTGTGATGGTCGTCGTCACGGTATCGCCGACCTTATGGCTGCTGTTTGGTATACTGACCGTGCTCAGTAGCGGCGCAATATTATCCGTTACTGTGATGGTAAATGACTTAGAAAAATTATCGGTACCATCGTTAGTATTAATTAATATCGTATAACTACCTGCAGTTAACGCCGCAGCATCGTTGGCTGTTAATGCATTACCGTTAATGGTAAAACTGCTGTTGTCCGTATCCCCACTACCAGATATTAAGGAGTAAGTGTGACTATCCCCCACATCAGCATCAGTGCTTGTTAATGTACCAACGCTGGCATTAACGCCCAAACTTTGGTCAACAGAGATTGAAGATAAGCTGATATCTGTTGGTGACGCATTTGACGCAGCGGCGGTAACATTAGTAACTACTAGATCATCTATTTTGATAAAAGAAAGATCGCTACCATCACTATTCTCAATAGTAAGTTTAGATATGCCAGTAAAACCCGTTAAGGTAACGGTTTCTCCTGTACCCGCAATTCCACTATGAGAAGCTAATGTAGAACTGTTGACAACATCCCCCTTATCAGAGGTTATTTTAAAGGATTTATTTACATCCTGACTATTGAAAACATAAATTGAAGTCGCATCAAATGTTTCGTCGGCAGAAAAATTAAAATAGACTTTTGAAAACGCTGAGTCACCATAAGCGTTCACATAAACGCCGTATCCATATTGCACACCACTGAACCAGCGTCCTGAACTTATATTTCCTGATAGTTCTAATGTGTAACCGTTAAAATCATAATTGGAAGATGCTCTATACTTGCCATAACCGTTGATACTGCTAAATCCGGTCATGTCGATGGTACCACCGGCTGCAAGTACAGCACCGAAATTGCGCAGCGCGATCTCACTAAAAGGCTTGTCTGTTTCGATATTACCAATTTGTATTTCTAGATCCCAGTCACTACCCTGTACTCCTGAACCCGTTAAGTCATTTGAAGCCAGCACATCAATATTGGCCGCAGTGGAGATTAATTCGATTAAGTCTTCTCCCTTCTTGCTTTTCGCCAAATCACAGCCGTAAAGTAACAAATCGGCACCATCTTTGAGGGCATTGTCTAAAGAGGATAAGACAGTTATTTCATTTTTGAGCAGTTGCATCGTTACTTGACTGTTACCCAGATAAATAACACCGTCATCG
This sequence comes from Moritella sp., assembly GCF_033791185.1. Classification (GTDB taxonomy): domain Bacteria; phylum Pseudomonadota; class Gammaproteobacteria; order Enterobacterales; family Moritellaceae; genus Moritella. The sequence continues at coordinate 27,682 of NZ_JASJHF010000225.1, forward strand.
GCGTGGGAAACTAGATGTAAAGCATCCAGGTTTTGATAACCAGACAGTATTGCTTTAAGTTGTTCCAGACCATCCTGTTGGCTATTAATTTCTTTGATTTCAATATTGTTTTTTAATTTTTTGTAAAACAAGTGCTTATCCGGCACCGCTGCATCAATAATAATAAGTTCGTTAACCGGAACGTGGGCAACTAACTCCAAATCACCTTGCTTAGTTAAACGCTGGCTGACGTTATTTCGGTTGGATAAAGCTGATGTTAGAGTTGATTTAGGAACAGAAATATCTAGTTCACTAATTGCGACGGGAGCCTGCTGTAGTTTCACTGGAGCATGGAGAGGCTGAGCCTTTTCATAAAAGCTCGATATAATACCCGTACCTCTATTTCTGCTACCAATATAAGTGTAAGCACCTGCTAGTTGTGCTGACGCATTATTTAATCCCATTGGCAGCGTAGCCGCCGCAATAGTGCTGAGTAAATACTTGTTCATAAGGACATCCCGTTCCGTTTACCATTCAGTAGCATTGCACCGAAGTAGATATCATCAGTTTCAGATAAAACTAAAGTCTCCACATCCGTATCGGCAAAATCCAAGCTACAATATATTGCTTTTGTTTGACTCTTGTTTTGCTGCGATGATATTAGCGGCCGTACCCTGCGTATCTTGCCAAAAGGCCATCTCGCTGTACTGTTGAAATAAATCTGGCGGTAATATGCTTCGCCTCGCTTTAAATTCCACTTTTTTCTTTACTGTATGTAAACCAGCTACACCAAGCTGCTGGTCAAACTCATTTGCATCATATGCCACATTGTCGAAATCATGTTCATATATATCTTCATCTAAAAACTGATAGATCAACTGCATTGAGCGCTCTGGATATTGGGTCAATAAATCGTAATCGATCAGCAATAATCGATCAGAGTATTCGCCATAATAAGCTTCCTTCAATGCGGTCCATGCACTACCAACGGTACCTGATGTATTCATCATAGATTCACAACGTGAATACACTGTCTGTCGATTTTGCGGATTAAACATCCGGCTGTAATCAAATGGATTTTTACGATAAATTTTCTCGAAACTATCCATTATCCATGCTGGATTACGGACACAGCAGATGATCTTGTAATCACCGAAAAGTTCAGTCAGTTGGTGCATGCGGGCAGTCCAGATGCGGTTGGTATCAAACAATACCTGATGTTGCTTCTTGTCCCGATAATAAGCGTCGAATAGAGCTCGGCACATTTCCTTGCGCTTTTGGTCATCAAAAAAGGTGTAAAACTCACCGCCGGCCCCCATTTGCTCTAAACAGTTATTAATCAAAGGCGCAACAGGGCTTGACATAGAAGCATAAAAAGCAGGATTTTGCCTTAAAATACCAGCCAGCAATGTAGAGCCTGAACGGGGTAATCCCGAAATAAAGTGAACTTGTTGCATTAATTAAATAATCCTTTTTGGGGCAATATAGCTATCCCTTGGGTTGTTATTATTATTAACTACGTGATGGATAAATACCGTTGGTAGACA
>NZ_JASJHF010000226.1:0-7601 GCF_033791185.1 Moritella sp.
TAAGTTTCATACTCATCTGCTTGACCAAAAAAAGCCACAATAACAGCATCATCAAGATAGATTGTTCGTGCATCAAGGACCATTTCACGGAATTGAATAACATTGTCTAATGCATATTCACCGATATTATTAGGGTCAATACCCTGTTCAAATTGCAGCTTAATCGCGGTCACTTGATTAAGATATTGTAAATAGCCCGCCAATATATCCGCCCCTTGGGTCAGCGCCGGCTCAACAAGTTGCGATTTAAGACTGTGTTTAATACGGGTGACGATAATATCTAAACTTTCCTCACCCATTGCCGATAAATAAAAATCAAATAGATGCTGAATTTTTTTATTAATGACCAGTTCACCGTGCTCATTCACATCCAGTGTGACTGGCAAGCTTGAACCGAGTAATGAGCTTGGTAATAACAACGGCACAACTTGCTGTTGGTGATCGTGCGCTTGTCCTTGCACCTTCCCTTCGAGATTAACCAACGCCGTTATTGCTTCGGGTGTTAATGGGTAACGGTTCTGCTGCGGTTCTATTATTTTCAGCTCACTAGTCTGAGCTGCTTTTACTGCAATAACTTGTCCATCATCTGGCGCTAAAAACAGTGTTCCACCAGCAATCGCAATACCACAAGATAGCGCGGTAACAACAATTCGGGTATTTGGTTTAAATGACATAACTACGCCCTATTTAGTTAAGCACTGCCATTTTTTCACAGTGCTTAACGTCATATTAAAAATAACGAATTACAGGCCAGCGCTGGTTAAACGCTTCGCATGGGCGGCATATAAAGGTAAAGGACTGGTGCTACCGAGGCCACGTAAACCAAACATACCATTAATTTCATCGGCGTGATTCATAGTATAATCATCACGGATCACTTTACCTAAGTGCGTAGAACAACGACCCACTACACCATCATTTGCTTCATCAATCGTTAAGTAAGTCACCGCCAATAACCCATCGGCAAGATCAAGTACATTAGAGTTGAACACTGGGTTATAGGTGCCGCCCCATGAATAATAAGCCACGTCATTGACGTTATGCTCACCGTCATTTACTGAATAATCATAAACCCAATTAGGCCACCACCACGAGCCAGCGTTATAACTTGGCGTTGCTTTACATTCACCCAGCCTTAATCCTTCAGGATACTTGGCATTAAAAATAGCCGCGTCTTTAGAGTTCAATGCTTCGAGTGACCCCATCGCGTTAGCTTGTTGATCATTATTGCCGGTTGCAACAGACAGCAGGCTAGCGACAGCATTAGCAATTGCCATTGCCGGGCCTTCTAATGGGGAGTCTTTAATTAAATCTGCGGTACCAGAACCACGATGCGGCGAACCAACAGACGTCACTGACGCCACCATATCCGGTCGTACCGAAGCAACATAACGTGAATCAATTCCGCCTTGCGAATGACCAATTAAATTAAATTTATCCACGCCAGTAACGGCTCTCAGCTCTTCTAAATAACTGAGTAACTGCTCACCACGTACTTCACTGGTATCATAACCACTGACTTGCGGCGTATATACATCAGTAGCGCCAACCTCCGCTAGCGCCCCTTTCACACCATAAAAATAATCTGCTAACACACTATCGAATCCAGCCAGTCCATGTACTAATACCACCGGGTATTTGGTTTTACCCGAGGTATCTGCATGTACAGGTGTCACCATGAAGCACAAGGCTCCAGCTAAAACCGAGAGTAAAATCCGATTTTTCTTTAACATAGTTAATCCTTTATTGTTAAGTTATCGCCAACTAGTTTTTTCATCGAAACATTACGTATCCGCTAATGACACCTGCCTCGATTTGAGTACAGAAAAGTTATAACGTAAAAAAACAACAGGTACAACCAGATGATTCGAAGCGGGATCATTGATGGTAATAAGGAGCAAGGTTGGATTAAACTGCGCAGTTAAATTAAAGGGCGACTTTATACACTATGAAATTTGTAAATATCAACATTAAAATCTAATCATAGGATATTCGCTGCCAGTATAGCGATGCTATCAACAACCCTCACCTCAAGCTAAGCCTTTGTATATTAATGTTATTTATTAACTAGCTAAATTAAAAATAAGTGTGATTTTTTATAAAGATGTTTATGGTTATCAGACCTAGATCATACTGAGGCATGAGATGGATTTTACGACAGATACAAAAAAACCAGTAATCAGATTACTGGTTTAAAATGATAAGCCACTTTAATTAGTGATACACCCGTTAAAGTGCCTGATTAATCATAATCATTTAATCGAATATCAATGTTTATTGATATCATCCCACATGCCGAGTACCAGCGCTTGTTTCTGAGGGGTTAACTCATTAGCAACAAGTGCATCTCGTAAGCTGTGCACGACTTGAAACTTAATGTCGTGAGGATAGATTTTACCTATATTTTCGCACTTCGCCGTAGCAAAAGTAACGTGGCCATGTAAATATTTGGCCGCAAATAGTTGATCCGACGTTCCTTGTTCTACAAATCCCTCAAGCTTTTCCATTAGCTTGCTTTGATAAGTAGGTTTAGACAATGATTAATCCTCATATTCTGGGTTGGCGACACGATACATGATGTAATCACGATAGCCTGTGGTTACACGAATAAAACCTGATAATGCTTGGTCTAATTCAACATCCCCTGTGTCTACGATTAAGGGACGTCCTGCTAATGCCGACAACTTAGTTTTGGTTGCCAACACAATAATATTTTCTTTACCGATTTGTTTAATCAACTGCGGTGACAGTTGTTGATTACCACGACCAAAAATATGCCCCTGACCACCAATTAAAGTGATCACTAATTTACAGGGTTTATCTTTCGTCAACGCGACTAACTGCGCTGCAGTTTGGTCCGCAGCAATCAATTCATGCTGATGCACAACATCAACACCTAATAAAGTATTATCCAGTCCCAGTTCAGCCATGGCGAATGCTACCGTTGATCCAGAACCCATAATGTAATATTCATCTTCCATATCTGCCATCACATCCGCAGCTATGTCGGTAAGTACTAATTCGTCCGATTCGATCCCGCCCATTTTTACGCTTTGTACATAACGTAAATCAGTCGGAACCATCATCTCACCATAGCGTTTAGCTTTCACTGTGCCTTGACGAAATGCCACTTCATCGATATCCATCACGTCGGCATCAGCCAAAGTAACCAATTCGCCTAAAATCAAGCGGCGGACCACACAACCTGCGGCTTTTGGGGTGACACCATAGACACCGGAATGGATTTTACAGCCCGCAGGGACGCCTAAAACAGGCACCGCATCATTGATTGTCGCGCAAATATTACGTGCCGTACCATCACCACCAGCAAACAATAATAAATCGATATCTTGGGCTAATAATGCTTCAACCGCCGCATAAGTATCTTGCTCAGTAGTGGTCGCAGTTGTAGGTCGATAAACCACGTCAACATTAAAGCCCAATTCTAAGCTGCAACGCTCGCCCATTTCACCACCGGCGGTAACCACAGTAAAGCGCTGAGCAAGATCAGCAAACTGACCTAATGCTTGTAACATGCGATTATTCGCTTGCGGAATAGCGCCTAAACTAAGCGCTTGCTGGGCAACATTATCACTGCCTTTTAATGCCACGCTGCCACCAATACCAGCAATCGGATTAACAATAATACCCAGCTTAAATGGCTTCACGTTCATACATACCTCGATAATCAAAATCTGCTAATGTCAGCGCTTTGGTATTATAAAATGCTTGTAATGCAGCGACTAACGCTTGCGTACGTACTGATAAACCATTATCTAAATATGCCTGCACTTGCGTATGGATCTTGTGTTGAAAAGCTAATCGGTCAATCACAATACCAGACAGATTATCCGCACTCACACGATATTGATAACCGGCTGCAACACAAATAATCCATTCGATTGCTTGCGGTACAATTTCTACTTTTTCAAACTCTGCTTGCTGCTGCGCATTGCGACCATCAGCAATATACCAGTAACCAAAATCGACCAATTGATGACGCGCTAACCCCGCCACTAGCCAATGTGAAATTTCATGCAAACCGCTGGCAAAAAAACCATGAGCAAAAATAATACGGTGATAAGCACAACTTAGATATTGTTCAAAATCAGTATTAGCCGGCATGTATATCGGCTCATCACCGCCTTTGACTAATTGGGTATTAAATTCGCTTGAAAACGTGCGGTTAAAAATACCGATCAAATCTTGATAATGGTGTTGCTGTTGATCTTGAAAATCTTCTTGTAAATCGTTCTGCATACTGCGCCTAGCTAATCATTTAATCACTGAGCACTATTTTATGAGCAGGATTATACCCCCATAGTAGTGGTATGTCCGCTAATAAATCGTCCTCAAATCGGTAACTTTCGCTAGTAGAATACTCCTTTACGCGATATTAATCTAATACCGCTAACGAACTTAATGCCACAATCCCCACCCGAGCAGAACTGCCCCAACTGGCTTCGGCGGTAAGTAATAACGCATCGTCAGCCTGCCAAATAATACTCTCCCATTGCCCGTAAGGCGCGAGGTTGAAGCGCTTAGCAATATCCCAGTTCAATATCTTGTTTTCAATCGGGATGATCCAAATAAAAGGATGTTTATAAATTAAACTACTATCATAACCAAGCAACACTAATTGTCCCGTAGCGGCATTGTAATCTGCTGCAGTGATCAAGCCATCAACATTCAATGTTTGCGCTGGTATCACCTCAATGACACGGTCTGCCGCTCCGCCGCTATTAATGTCGACTAGATCCAATCGATATAAGCGACTTTGCAGGTTTGACCAATTTTTACTTAGTACCCATAGCTCCTCACCAACCACTGTCGATGCTTCACAATCATAGTCATGCATATAGCTAGTTAACGCTTCTTGGGGTTTATCCACCATTGAAAAACGCGTGGTATTGACAGCTGAAATAGTCGCGCCATCATCTGCTTGCGTTAACGTGTCGGTATCAATATTAATAATGCTGCGACTATCACGCGTACCATGATTATCACCACAATCCATAACAAAAAGACGGCCAGCCGACTGTGCTAACTCTTCCCAGTCATAACTCATCACGTCATCAACATGCACTTGTTTGATGACCTCGCCGGTATCTTCATTGACTTGGTATAAATTAGCGCCATCACCGCTATCATTGACAGTCCAGGTTTGACCACCAAACTGAGCTAACCCAGACGTCTCTTTTACTTTTTCCTGCAATACTGTTTGTATCTTAATATCAAGCACAGGGTAGTTTTGCAGCGGTCTTGACCAATAAAAATGGCCAATAATCCCCGCGGCGATTAAAATGATGAAAGACCAAAATAGTATTTTTATTATTTTTTTAAACATCCGAATCCTCAATCACTTAATTTATCCATCACCACCTAATTATATACCTATACCAGAATTATCATTTGAAACAAGTGACTTATCTAAACCGCTAGCAACATAGCTCATATCATCACTTAAATTAACTTGATTCGTCAGCCTTTTTTTGACACAAAAAAGCCGACAAATGTCGGCTTAATAAAATAGAGATTGTTGCTGTTATTTTACGTGGGCAATCGCTTCAACTTCGACTTTAACCCCTAATGGTAAATCTTTCACTGCAAAGCAACTGCGAGCCGGACAATCAGTATTGAAAAAGCTTTTGTAAACTTCATTGAACTGCGCAAAATCGCTAATATCAGCAAGGAAACAAGTGGTTTTTAGAACCGAACTCAGATCGCCGCCACCAGCAAGCAAAACTTGGTTTAGGTTTTCTAGCGACTGCTTACTCTGCTCAACGATACCGCCGTCAACCACTGCGCCGCTTGCTTTATTAACCGGAAGTTGACCTGAAGTAAAAATAAGCCCGGCAAATGCAGTGCCATGTGAGAAAGGGCCGATAGCTGCTGGTACTTGTTCTGAATGAATAATTGTTTTCATAATATGCTGACTCTGTTATTAAAATAGTTTTAATGGTGTTCTTACTTTTTAGATACCCTTGCTTCTTTAAGAAACAAGGGGGATGTCGCTAACTTAGTGATTAAGACGCAATACGCTGAAATCCAGCAATCAGATCCTCAATTAAATCTTCTGCGTCTTCTAAGCCGATGTGTAGACGTACTAGCGTACCGGAGAAGTCGACACCGCCAGCAGGGCGAATTGCATCGAGTTCTTCAGGCTGATTAGCGAGAACTAAAGACTCATAACCACCCCACGAATAAGCCATACTGAAGTGTTTAAAGTTATCTAAGTATGCTGCCACTTGTTCATCAGATAAACGATCTTTCAGAATGAATGAGAATAAGCCGTTACAACCGTTAAAGTCGCGCTTATAAAATTCATGACCTTTACAGCTTGGTAATTCTGGATGATTAACACGCTCTACTTCTGGTCGTTCACTTAACCAGTTAGCAATCTTAATACTACTTTGTTGATGTTGTTTCAAACGAACACCCATAGTACGAAGGCCGCGAGACGCTACGTAAGCAGTATCAGCATCAACCATTTGTCCCATTAAGTATGAACGTTCACGCAGACGGTCCCAACAGCGCTCATTAGAAACTGCAGTACCTAACATAGCATCTGAATGACCGACAATATATTTAGTACCCGCTTGGATAGAGATATCAATGTCATGCTCAAGCGCTTTAAATAAGATACCTGCCGCCCAAGTATTATCAATCATGATAATGATTTCAGGATTAACGGCGCGGATAGCTTTAACCATTGACGGAATATCTTGCACTTCCATCGTTACCGAGCTTGGTGATTCCAAGAACACAACTTTAGTCGTCGGTTCGATTAACTCTGCAATCTCAGCACCAATCATTGGATTGTAGTAAGTCGTACTAACATTCAAATCTTTTAGGATGATGTTACAAAAATCTTGGGTCGGCTCATAAGCTGCGCCAGTCATCAATACATGATCACCCGCTTCAACAAAAGCAAGAATAGAGTTAGTCACAGCTGCGGCACCACATGGGTACAATGCACAACCGGCACCACCTTCCAATTCAACCATCGCTTCTTGCAGAGAGAAATGCGTGATAGTGCCACGACGTCCATAGAACAACTCTCCTTTAGCACGATTAGCTGTCGCAAATTTCTTTGCTTTTACAGAATCAAATACCAAAGATGATGCGCGTTGGATAACAGGGTTCACAGAGCCTTGTCCGAATTTTTTTGAACGACCAGCCGTCACTAATAATGTACTCATTTTATCTGTAGACATAATAATTCTCTTCTTAAGCTTGTTGTAAATTGATTGGAGATGGAGATTCTACTTTTTTGCCACGTTTCATGAAGCGTTCTACAATTTGTGTTGCGTTTAAGTCATTCACTACATTAAGCATGGTTGCAGGTGCGTCGGTAATGGCACCAATAACAACTAAGATTGGGATACATTCGATTGGCAGACCCAGTGAGGTAACAATGAATATCTCACCTAAGAATGCGCCACCAGGTACGCCACCAACAATGATTGCTGATAACACTGAAATAACGATAGTGATGAAGAACACTTCAGGGGTAAATTCAAGCCCTAACACAGCGTAGATGAATACAATTTTCAGTGCCGCAATCATCGACACCCCGCCTTTATTAAGGTTCGCTAGTA
>NZ_JASJHF010000227.1:0-13818 GCF_033791185.1 Moritella sp.
GTTTCGGCAATAGGGCTTTATCAGGTAGATAAAAATGATAAGGTAAGTCAACTATCGTCATTAATTATTAACGGCTTTGCTTCCGCTAATGGCGCATTGGGAGTTGCTGTCGAAAACAAAACGTTTTTACAGCAAGATAGATTACGCTTTTATGTTGATGCGGTTATCGCTGATGCACCTGAAGTATATTATGGCCGTGGTTATGATGAAAATAGGCAGGACGGCAACAAGGTGACATTTGATAATCAGCAATTGTCATTGGCACCTTCGTTACGTAAACGTATTTCCGCGCAAAGCTTTATTGGTATTGGCATGGATTTTAACTATAGTTCAGCCAATGATATTGATAGCTTAGAATCGACAGTCGATAGCAGTATGCTGCTGGAAAGTAGTCGTAGTGTCGGGGTTAACTTATTAATCAACTACGATAGTCGTGATAGCGTGCTGAGCCCCAGTTCCGGACGTCTTGTCGAACTTGATTCGCAGTGGTATCGCCAAGAGTTTGGTAGTCAAACTGATTTTAATGTTCAATCGTTATTATATAGTGAGTACCTGAGCATTGGTGAGAGCGGGGATGTCTTAGCTTGGCAAGTTCATGGCCGCTTTACCCAAGGGGATGTACCATGGGATCAGCTTTCGGCACTCGGTGGTGCTGGGTTATTACGCGGTTATAACTCGGGACGCTATCGAGATGAACAAATGTTATTGGCGCAAGTTGAATATCGTTTAAATCTACCCGGCCGTCATGGCATGGTATTTTGGGGCGGGGCTGGTGGACTTGCAGATGACATTGGTAAGCTATCAACAGATGAAATATTACCAACCGCGGGCGTGGGTTACCGATTTGAAGTTAAGCCCAAAGTTAATCTACGCTTAGACATGGGATTTGGTAATGGTGATTCTGGGTTCTATTTTAATGTAAATGAAGCGTTCTAATAGTATTTATTGAAACGTTTAATGGAATTCATGCAAATGCAGGCAAGTATTGCTTACAGATGTGACCATGAATGAAATATAATTAGGTTATATATGAAACATGTGAGTATTATCACTTTATAGGCAAGCCTGCTGCATTATGATTGTTTTTTAATATTTACCGCCATTTTTAATACTGATATTTATAATGACGGTTCTCTCCGGTTTTAAGGAATATGCTATGACTACTGCAAATGTTTTTCATCTTGGTATCAATAAATCAGATTTACAAGGTGCCGAATTGGCTATTATTCCGGGTGATCCTGCGCGTGTCGAAAAGATCGCACAGCAAATGGAAAATCCAAAATTTTTAGCAAGTCATCGTGAATACACGGTTTATTTAGCTGATTTAGAAGGTAAGAAGGTTGTAGTGTGTTCAACAGGTATTGGTGGTCCATCGACTTCGATTGCTGTTGAAGAGCTTGCGCAACTAGGTGTAACGACATTTTTAAGAGTTGGTACAACTGGTGCAATTCAAGAGCACATTAATGTTGGCGATATGATTGTCACAACTGCTTCTGTACGTCTTGATGGTGCAAGTTCGCACTTTGCGCCGATGGAATACCCTGCAGTGGCTGATTTTGCTGTTGCAACAGAAATGAAAGCGGCTGTCGATGCTGAAGGTATTAAAGTGCACATGGGCGTTACTGCATCAAGTGATACTTTCTACCCTGGTCAAGAACGCTACGATACATTCTCGGGTCGTGTAACACGCCGTTTCCAAGGTTCGATGCAAGAATGGCAAGACATGGGTGTGCTTAACTTTGAAATGGAATCTGCCACACTCTTTACTATGTGTGCAAGCCAAGGCCTAAAAGCAGGTTGTGTTGCTGGTGTTATCATTAACCGTACTCAAAAAGAGATCCCTGACGAAGCGTCAATGAAGCTTGTTGAAACAAGGTCTATTAAAGTTGTTGTTGATGCCGCTCGCCGCATGTTAAAAGCATAGAGTTATTATACGTATTGCAATCGAAATGACTAATACGCAATAAACAATACTGAAGTTAAATATCAAGCCAGACTACGCATGTAGGTCTGGCTTTTTAGCATTCTCAGTTCGCAGAATTAAAATAAACGGCTTTATCACCCGCAGACCATTGTGGGTATTTATACATAATATCAGTAAATAGCGCAGAGCTTGTGTGTCGTGCTAACCAAGTGCGTAATTTAGGGTAAGGCGATTGCTCGAACCAAACCTTATCAACACTGGCAAACTGACGGATGAAGGGAAAAATAGCAATATCGGCTAGACTAATATCTTCACTCACCAGATTTCGGTGTAAAGTGAGTAGTAATTCTAATTGATGAAGAAAATGACAGCCTTGTTCACGGTATTCAGCTTCTGTAAACGCGGGGTGGCGAACGGCATATTTATATTTGTCTAAAATAGCTTTAAATTCGTTATCATTTTCATCGATCAATGAGCTTATTTGTTTTTGTAAATTAGGCTGATTTTGACGCAGCCAATCATCACTATCATGTTGTGATAACGCCCAGTGCATAATATCGCGGCTTTCATCGATGATCTGTTTATCTTGAGTTACTAAAACCGGTACTGTCCCTTTCGGTGAATAAGCGAGCAAGCTCGTTGGCTTGTCTTTTAATACCACTTCTCTTAATTCGACTTCCACTTGGCTGTAACAAACTGCGAGTCGTGCCCGCATTGCGTATGGGCAACGTCGAAATGAGTAGAAAATAGCTGGGCGAGTAGGTTGCATTTATAGACTCCGACATAAAACATTTAAGATATTGAGGGGAAACCATCTTACTTTGTTTTACTGTATCAAATCATCACGCTATATACATTAAAATGATTATATTATTAGTCTTGTATATATCTCAGATATGTTAGTATTCGTGCGAGTTTACTGAGCAAATTTAAGGTACTAAATTTAATGAATGAAAAAATGGGCTTTTCATTGCTGGAACTAACATTCGTTATTGTGGTGCTGTCAATCTTAGCTATGTTTGCGATACCGGAATATACCAAAACACATCGCGAAGCTAAAGTCGCGGTGCTTACAGACTTACGTGGAAAGCTCACAAACGCCGTTGATACCTTGAAAACAGCATCAAATATAGCATCACGTAAGCAGGTAATAAACGGTAAGACGTATGTTCAATATGACGTCAGACAGCACTATCTGGTTTCCGGAAAGCTGCTACACCCCTCTGAAATTTGTCATATCCTCGGGTTAACATCTGGTCCCCTTGTCGAAGGTGTCGCTGTTACCTCGAGCGATGGTATGTATACCTGTAAAAATGAAAGCCCTAAACAGAGTTGGGTTAAAATGAATAAGCTTGAATCGACAGATTGTGCGTTAGCATATATTGCTCATTACCATAATGAGATAATCACTACCGTTGACATTAAATTGGTCGGCGATTGCCTCGAGTGAATAATCGCCTCACTTTTCGCTGGTAATTCATACAGATGTTAATATTTTATTAACTAGACTTACTTTCTAAACTTTCGTTTTCTTGTTTCATTCGAAAGTGATTTCCCATTAAATTACCAATACACTTTCAATCAAGTACCTATTTAGTGGTATCGGTTAAATATATTGATAAAACCATTTTAGTTTTCGGTCATTTTGAGTGATAATGCCGCGCCTAGTTTGTTATCTATGCATAACATAAACGTACTAGCGCCATATATTCTAATCTTTTCGATAAAATCTTTAGGAAATTAAACCATGGTAAAACCTGAGAATAACAGTATTGTCATTTTTGGTGCTTCGGGTGATTTGACAAAACGAAAGCTACTCCCCGCGCTTTATCACCTTTATGTCAATGAACTGTTACCTGAAGATTTTTCTATTTTGGGTGCGAGTAAAACTGCATTCACGGACGATTCATTCCGTGAAAAAGTAACTAATGATTTAATCCTAAGTGAAGGTATTACTCTGCAACAAGCTGAAGATTTCAGTAAGCATTTGTACTATATCTCAATGAATATGACCGACCCAGACAGTTATGTTGCTTTTAAAGAACGCTTAGAAACGTTATCTGAGAAACATAATACGGTTGGTAATGCTATTTACTATATGGCCACACCGCCTAGCTTATACGCGGCAATTTCTGCTAATTTAGCTAAACATAAATTAAACAAAGATCGTAATGGCTGGAAACGATTAATCGTTGAGAAACCGTTTGGTTATGATCTTGCTTCTGCAAACGAGTTAGATGAGCATTTACATACTTGTTTCCGTGAGCGTCAAGTTTACCGTATCGATCATTACCTAGGTAAAGAAACAGTACAGAATTTATTAGTATATCGTTTCTCTAACGGTTTATTTGAGCCGCTGTGGAATCGTAGTTTTGTCGATTATGTTGAAATTACCGCTGCTGAAAGCTTAGGCGTTGAACAGCGTGGTGGTTATTACGACCATTCTGGCGCAGTACGCGATATGCTACAAAATCATTTACTTCAAGTGCTTGCTCTTGTGGCGATGGAGCCGCCAGCGGTTATCAACGCAGATGCGATGCGTAACGAAGTGGTTAAAGTGATCCAAAGCTTACGTCCACTTGAAGAGCAAGACTTACGCGATAACCTCGTACTAGGCCAATACACTAAAAGTATTGTTAATGGTGAAGAGATGCCTGGTTACCGTAGTGAAAAAGACGTTGATGAAGATTCTCGTACTCCAACCTACGTGGGTATGAAGATGATGATCGACAACTGGCGTTGGAACGGTGTACCTTTCTATGTGCGTACTGGTAAGCGTATGCCAGAACGTTTGACTGAAATTGTGGTCCATTTTAAGAAGACACCACACCCAATCTTTGGTCAGAATGCGCCAGAAAATAAACTGATTTTGCGTATCCAACCAAACGAATCAATTCAGATGGACTTCGGTTTGAAAAAACCCGGTGCGGGCTTTACCGCTCAGCAAGTATCAATGAGTTTTGACTATAATAGTTTAGAAGAAAATAACCTATTAACGGCTTATGAGCGTTTATTGCTTGATTGTATGAAAGGCGATGCGACTTTATTTGCACGTTCTGATGCAGTAAAAGCATGCTGGGAGTTCGTGCAGCCAATCTTAGACTATAAAAAAGAAGCTAAATCTTTATTTGGTTATAAGTGTGGTAGCTGGGGGCCGAATAAAGCGGATGAAATGCTAGAGAAAGATGGCCGTGAATGGCGTTTTTCGAGCGAAGAAGTCATAAACTAGATATTAACTAAGTTATTAACTCATAAACTAATAGTAGCGTGGAGTCATAATGGATTATCGTACTTTTGAAACACCAGAACAGGTAGTTGAGTCATTAGCTAATTCACTTGTTGAATACAGTAAACAAGATAAACCTGTACATATTTCGTTATCAGGTGGCAGCACACCAAAGCTTTTATTTAAAGTGTTGGCACAAGCACCATTTGCAACGAGTATTACATGGGCCAATTTACATTTTTGGTGGGGCGATGAACGTTGTGTTGCCCCTGATGATGCAGCAAGTAACTTTGGCGAAGCTAACGCGTTATTGTTCTCTCAAGTTGCATTACCGACTGAGAACATTCACCGTATTTTAGGCGAAGACGCACCAGAAAAAGAAGTTGTTCGTTTTGCACAAGAGATGCAGGCAAATATACCAGCCAGTAATGGAATGCCATGTTTTGATTGGATCTTGCTTGGCATGGGAACTGATGGTCATACAGCATCATTATTCCCAGGGCAAACTGATTATGATGATCAAAACATTAGCATTATTGCTCAACATCCTGAATCCGGAGAATTCCGAATTTCAAAAACAGCACGACTTTTAGCTAACGCAAAACGCATTAGTTATGTAGTTATGGGTGAGGGTAAAGCACAAGTCATTAAGCAAATTCATGATAATGATGACGCTGCATTGGCTTATCCCGCTGCTCAAGTAACAGCAAAGCAGGGTAAAACCGAGTGGTATTTAGATGCGGGTGCTGCAAGGTTAATTAATAACTAGGGCATAAACCAAACGGTTTTGACTCAATGAGCTTAGGCTCAAAGACCTGTTAGTTGATACTGACAGGTCTTTTTTTGTTCAGCTGCTTGTTTTTCATACGCAGCAGTGATTTTTAATTCCGCATAATATTAATCTAAATGGCTCATGTGGCGGATATTTTAAATTCAGCCGATATTAGTTTGAGTTACATTTAGATCTCCTCTTAAATAGCCTTTTAGGCGCCTTTCTGAGGGCTTTATATTTACATTCTTTGTGTTTATATATTTAGTATAGAGTTTTTAACTGTTTTCAAGATAGTAACTAGCTCTTTATGGTTATTTTTTTGAACTTATTTTGATATTTATATGTGTGATTTATTATTGTTATGTGTCATATTATGTCGAATCTAGCGGGAAAGGTGGATGACCACCTTAATAGCATTAAATATAGTTATTCTTTAATTTATATAATTTGATAATACTGACATATCTTCACTCTATATTCGGTGTAATGGACTAGCGTTATATTGTATTGAGCTACTGTGTATAGATGAATATGTATGTATAAGGAAAAGTATGAACAAAACACAAGAATCATTTTTATCTAGTTTCTTTAAACTAGAATCGGCAGGTGGCATTACTTTAATGTTCTCGGCTGTGTTAGCTATGATTTTAGCTAATAGTCCTTTACAAGGACTATATGCATTATTTTTAGAAGTGCCAGTCGAGATCAAGCTCGGCGGTTTAGAGATTGCAAAACCATTATTACTTTGGATTAATGATGGCTTAATGGCTGTATTCTTCTTTTTAGTCGGACTTGAATTAAAACGAGAATTAGTCGAAGGGGAGTTATCTGATCCGCGTAACATTATTTTACCGGGCGTTGGCGCTATCGGTGGTATGTTGTTCCCCGCGCTTATTTATGTTTATTTCAATATCGATGATCCAGCTGCCTTGAGTGGTTGGGCTATTCCTGCTGCAACAGATATTGCATTTGCATTAGGTATTTTGAGCTTACTGGGCTCACGAGTACCAGTTAGTTTGAAAATTTTCTTAACCTCACTCGCTATTTTTGATGATATCGGTGCGATTTTGATTATTGCCTTCTTCTATACATCGAAGATTTCAATATCTGCACTTATCGTTGCGGCGCTTTGTATTCCTGTGTTAGCTTATTTAAATAAGCGTAATGTTGATTCGAAAGCATTGTATATCCTCGTTGGTATTGTGATGTGGGTGGCGATGTTGAAATCGGGCGTTCATGCGACATTAGCGGGTGTTATCCTTGCACTGTTTATTCCAATGCAATCAAAAGATAAATCACATTCGCCACTGAAGACGATGGAGCACGGATTACACTTTGTAGTTGCCTTTGTTATCCTGCCTATCTTTGCGTTTGCCAACGCGGGTATTAATCTATCTGGTGTGGGTCTAGATCAAATCTTACATCCTGTCCCTATGGGTATTGCGTTAGGCTTATTCTTGGGTAAACAAGTTGGTATCTTTGGTCTGTGTTGGTTAGCAATTAAATGTAAAATTGCACAAATGCCAAAAGGTATGGATTGGTGTTCTTTATATAGTACGGCCATTCTGTGTGGTGTTGGTTTCACCATGAGCTTGTTTATTGGTTCATTGGCTTTCGAAGAGACTGGCACTAACTTATTATTTGATGAGCGCCTTGGTATTATCTTAGGTTCACTGCTCTCTGGTGTCATTGGTTTCTTCATGCTGAAATCATGTCTATCTAGCAAAGATGAAATAGCGAAATAATTTAGCGCTAACCTTGTGATTCAAATCTTAAAGCACCCTTGATTGGGTGCTTTCTTATATCTACCTTATATAGCCCCCTGCCTAATTGTTACACTCATAAGTCCAGTTGCTGATATTCGAATATTGCTTATATATCAGTTGAATATATTATTCAAACGCGATAGTTTAAGGGTTAAGAATGTAGTTATCCTAATCAGAGAGCGTAGTCTTGAGTACTATTAAATCGATATTTGAACGTAATCGCGCATGGTCAGAACAGATTAATGAACAGTTTCCTGACTTTTTTGAACAACTTTCTAAACAACAAACACCTGACTATTTATGGATCGGCTGTTCTGATAGCCGCGTACCTGCAAACCAGATCATGGCACTACCCCCTGGCGAGGTGTTTGTACACCGCAATATTGCTAATGTTGTTGTGCACACCGACTTAAATTGTTTGTCAGTGATTCAGTACGCTGTTGAAGTACTTAAAGTGAAGCATATTATTGTATGTGGCCATTACGGCTGTGGTGGCGTTAAAGCCGCTATGGGACATGGACAGCATGGTTTAATTGATAATTGGTTACGTCACATTAAAGATGTAGAGCGCTTTCATATGGACGATTTAAAAGATGTTAGTGGCGACGATAAAATCGACCGGATGTGTGAATTAAACGTGGTAGAGCAAGTTCGAAACGTGTGTAATACGACCGTTGTAAAGGGTGCTTGGCGTAATGGTGCTGAGTTATCTATTCATGGCTGGATCTTTAATATCAGTAACGGAGTATTGAAAAGCTTAACAGAAAGTATTAACTCGAGAGAGAAGCAATTAGAAGTGATAGCAAAATAGTCTAAGCGCTAATAGTACGTATAAAAAAAGCCAATGAGGTAACTCATTGGCTTTTTTATTACCTAACTATAAATGCGTATAAGTACTCATAAATTTTAGGTAATAAAAAAGGTGAACTAAGTTCACCTTTTTTGATATCTGTTTAACCGATTAATAGTAAACTATTAAAGAGGTTTAACGTTCTCAGCTTGTGGACCTTTTTGGCCTTGGCCTACTGTGAACTCAACTTTTTGACCGTCAGTAAGTACTTTGAAGCCATCAACTAAGATAGAGCTGAAATGTACGAATACATCTGGGCCATTTTCTTGTTCGATGAAACCGAAGCCTTTAGCTTCGTTGAAGAATTTTACTTTACCGATTACTGTATTAGACATATTAAAAAACCCTGTATATATATATTATTAAAAAAATTGTTAAAAAACCAGGGTGTAACTTATATAAACAATACAAAACAATAATCAATACAAGTATTAACTAAAGTTCATTCTACCGATATAAACTAGCCTAATTTCTTAAGACGAATTATACATGGTTAAAGACTCATAGCAATACACTCACACATTATTTTTATAAAATTGTTGTTTTCATTAGTAAAATCAATATGCCACAGGCTTGTTTGCTGTCTTTTTAGCCGTCATAACTGCTATTTTATTCAATATCAGTTCATATGACAGCCAATTTATATGGTGATCGAATTTTTGAATTTAGTTGAGTCTGTAATGATTGCTAAGTTAGTATTTATTGTTATTTTAGTTGTCTATTAGTCACAAGGAATGTATGTAAGGTTTTGATATTAAAACTTTATCAGTGATTATCACAATAAATGTAATCGTACACCGAGTATAGAGTGTGTAGGGCTATATGAGAGCAATCGTAAGGAATTATAATGAGTAAGAGTTTTCGTAGACAGTGGTTTTTTAGCCAAAAGAAAGTGGTAAAGCATTTCATTACTAAATAAACGCTATGTATTTAAGGTGTATTTCTTATTGAGTAGGTTTTGCCTTTAAAAATTGTCAGTAAATATAATTATTTACTGACAACAAGTCTGTTTTTTCGAGTTATTAAGCCGCGTTTTCTTCTTCTACACGTGCAATATATTTTTCCATCGCTTGTTCTGAAGATAAGCCACGTAATTTATCCCATGCAGTCCATTTAGCAAAACCAACCATATCAAAGATAGATGGCTTTTTAGTTGCAACATCACCTTCAGTTGCTTGCTTAAATAATGAATAAAATTCTAATTTTAATTCTTGTGAAGGCTTTTTCTTTGCAGTGCCATTTTGAACTTGGTCTACTGTAGCGTCGAATTTAGCGCGTAGGTCTGTCATTTTATATTCCTTTATTTATCTATCAAATTATCGGTTCAATAAGTACTTAAATATCATTACAACTTGCAACGTTGTAATGCACCTACTAATGAGTAGTTAAGTTACAAGCGGATCTTACCCTTATTTTTTACTGAAAACATCCTTTTATTTCAATTTTAGGTATGAATTATAAATAATAAAAATCCTTATTATTCAGACGGTAACTTTAAAAATAAGTATGATTTTTCTAAATGTTGCGGTCATTATTACGCTGGCTGTTAACGCGGTATGAGCTATCCTATTATTGCTATCGTGCTGGAGTCGCCAGATTTTAAGGAGTGAAATGGATAATTAAACTTGATATATACGTAATAATATATATCATTACCCATTTGTGGTTATGACCTTTTAGGTGTTAATTGGATATGCAAAGTTAACATTGTAAATAGACAAGCACTAAACTCATTTTTGCAAGTAAGATATGATCGAACAACAATCGAAGAGACAGATCCCATTATTCGAGGCTTTATTGAATAATTATTCTACATTACAACGCTGCTTGATGTTTACTTGCGCTTTTTTAGCGGTAAGTGCACTGGTATTCGCTGAAAAAGCACACATAGCATCATTTTTGTTTTCTAATTTACCGATAGGAATTGGATTAACAAATAATTTTATTGCACCGTTAGTGGCTGTAGGGCTGTTAGCGTTTTTCTGCACGGCTTATTTTGGCATTATTTGTTCGACTAACATGTCATCGTCATCGCAACAAACTACAGGCGGTTCCGGCTTCTTATCTGAATTACGAGTGACACTTGTATTTGGCGCTTGTTTTGGTTTGTTGACGGCTATTTTATGTAGTCTGATTTTTGTGATTGCTGAACCGTATTTACCACAAGCGTTTCTTGATTATCATCAAATATTTAGTTCGTTAAATTTTATCTTGATTGCATTAACAGCGGTATTTTCTAGTACATTGTACTTGTCAGTATTCATGTTACCGCTGTTAACATTAATCACAAGGCTAACAGCCTTTGATGCCAAGCTGACGGGGCTTAAATCAACCACGAGTATCATTTTCGTTTCATCAATAATAGTGTCGGTATTGTTGGCTTTATTGGTGACAGCTATTACGGCTACTTTATCGATAAATCTTATTCTATTTATCGTTGTGATATCCATTATTACGTCTTCAACATTAGGATTGTTATACTGGTTTGTCGGATTAGAGGCGAGTTTAGTGGCAAACTTGGTGTATTGTTTATTGGTTTCTTATCTCGCCCACATTTTCTTGTAGCGAGAGCTTTGGTTAGCAGTAGGCGTAATTGAAATCGTTATTTGAATAGGTGTGAGCCTGGTAAGTAGCTAGCGCGATTTAATTGCACATCGCGCTAGTCGTTAATTGTTACTCTACGTGTGGGTATGACACACAGTGCAAGTCGGTAGTTTTGGTAGTTTCATTTGTTGGAATGACAATGTAAGACCGTCAACGATTAATACTTTCCCTGTCATCGGTTGACCAAAATTAGCCACGACCTTAATCGCTTCCATTGCCTGCATCGCACCAATAATGCCCACCATCGGCGCCATAATGCCAGATTCAACACAGCTTAATGTGCCACTACCGAATAATTGGCTGAGGCATTGATAACAAGGTTCATCATCCGTATAGGTAAATACACTGATTTGGCCTTCCATACGGATCGCAGCTCCTGATACTAACGGTGTGCGTAACGCGAAACAAGCACGGTTTATCTGCTCTCGTGTATCGACGTTATCAGTACAATCAAGCACAATATCATGCTGTTTTATTAGCGCGACTAACTCATCTTCAGACAGTTTCTTCGTGATCGCTTGTACTTTGCAGTGCGGGTTTATCTGCTCTAGTTCATACTTAGCTGACAAGGATTTAAATTCACCAATCCGGCTATCTCGGTGTAATAGTTGACGCTGTAGATTGGATAATTCAATATGATCAAAATCGACTAGCGTCATCTGACCCATACCTGCGGCGGCTAAGTATTGACTGCTTGCACAACCAAGACCGCCTGCACCGATTATTAATACCTTGGCTTGTTTTAATGCTTCTTGACCATCAAAATCAAAGTGGCGTAAGACAATTTGACGGTTATAGCGTAACTCTTCTTGCGAAGATAAAATATCCTCAGAAGGTAAGCTGCCATCCATTGATGGGATGGTCATTAATTTAAGATCTCATTAAATGGTTCAATCGTTACCGTTTCACCAACTTCAACGTTGCCACGGTCTTGTTCTAGGATCGCATAGCAGTTTGAGTGACTCATGCTACTGAAAACACCAGAGCCTTGACTGCCAGTTGACACAACTTCAAGCTGTCCTTGAGCATTGATGCTATAAATTGCACGTTGGAAGTCCATACGACCAGGGGCTTTCTTTAGTTTCGTTGCGGCAATAGCATTAAAACGTGGTGTTGGTGTGTAAACTTGATTAGTCATTTTTGCTAATGCAGGTACCACTAGTTGGTGGAAGGTTACCGTCGCAGATACTGGGTTACCCGGTAATCCAAAGAATTTACTGTTTGGTAATGTACCAAAAGCAAAAGGTTTACCGGGTTTAATTGCTAATTTCCAAAAACCAATTTCGCCAAGCTCTTGCAATAATATTTTCGTGTAATCAGCTTCACCAACGGATACACCACCTGATGTGATCACGGCATCTGCCGCTGCATCTGCTTTGATAAACGTTTCGCGTAGTAAGTCTTCGTTATCAGGGATGATACCGAAATCGATAATATCTAAATTCAAACGAGACAACATCGCGTTGATGCTATAGCGGTTACTGTCGTAGATATCACCATTTTCAAGCGGTTGGCCTAAGCTTTTTAGTTCATCACCGGTTGAGAATACAGCCACTTTTAGACGGCGATAAACAGTGACTTTATCAATGCCGATTGTCGCTAGCATTGGAATATCTCGTGGGGTAAGACGACGGCCTTTGGTTAACACCGCTTGACCTAAGGCAATATCTTCAGCTGCATTACGAATATTGTCATGCATTGGCGGTAAATTTTCGAAGGTAATTTGGTCACCATCGACTTGCGTTCTTTCTTGCATGATAACAGCTTCACAACCTGTTGGAACCGGAGCGCCAGTCATAATACGGATACAAGTACCGAGCGGCCAATCACCATTAAAAGGTTGACCGGCAAAGGCTTTACCAGCAAGTGGTAGTGTCATTGACTGAGTGAGATCCGAGATTCGAACGGCATAACCATCCATCGCTGAATTATCAAAAGGAGGGACATTAATTGGGGAGGAAATGTCTTCAGCGAGAATATAATCGAGTGCTTCGGCTAAGTTTAATGTCAGTGTTTCTTTTACTGCATCGATATTGGCTAACATCTCTTGCATAGCTAAATCCAGTGGTTTTAGCCCTTGTACATCACAACATCCCATTACATACCCTTGTTGGTTATTTTTTAGTTATATCGTTAATTATGACAAACTCAGCAGGCTGGCGATAGGACCTATAACAATTAAATGCTTAATTAAGGCTATTTCAGCTAATTTGTTTATCTTCTCAATTGTTAGATGCTATTATGCGGCATTATTTTTAAAGTCGATCCGTTTGTGGAGTAATTAATGACCTGCCTAAGTAAAGAAGCTTTATTAGTCCGTTCAGTCTTGGAAGAGCGAGGGTTAGAAACACCAATGATCGGTACTGGGCTATCAAGCGCAGAGAAAAAAGAACGCATTGAATCGCATTTTACCGAGATCCTAAAACTATTAGAACTTGATTTAAGTGATGATAGTTTAGCTGAAACGCCACACCGTATTGCCAAAATGTATGTGAATGAAATATTCTCAGGCTTGGATTATGCGTCGTTTCCTAAAATCACTTTAATTGATAACAAAATGCAAGTAGATGAAATGGTTAAGGTTAGTGATATTACATTAACCAGCACCTGCGAACATCATTTTGTTACTATCGATGGTAAAGCGACCGTTGCTTATATCCCACGGAGTAAAGTTAT
>NZ_JASJHF010000228.1:0-18042 GCF_033791185.1 Moritella sp.
ACAAGGTTTATTACAGTATGTACCACTACATTGCTATAATATACACAACAACATTTAAGCAGCTTTTAATGAACATTTAAATAGCTAATTACTAACAATCAACTGTTGTGCCACATTCTACCTATCCAGAGTAATCAAAATTATCCGCAAGCTTAAGTTGTTTGCGATTAAGTATTGCGCGTTAAATTCAATGGATCTAATAATTTGATGAGTTCTTGCCGAGTTAAATCGGTATTTTCTTCTGCAACATCGATAATCGGGCGCTGTTCTTGATAAGCTTGTTTGGCGATCTGAGCTGCTTTAAGGTAGCCAATAATGGGATTTAACGCCGTGACCAAAATGGGATTTTTATAGAGAGTTTGTGTTAGCTGTTGTTCTTGTACTTCAAAACCAACAATCGCTTTATCGGCGAGTAATCGCGAACTGGATATAAGCAGATTAATGCTGCTAATCAAGTTATTGGCAATCATTGGCAGCATGACGTTAAGCTCAAAATTACCCGATTGGCCGCCGATGGTTATTGCCACATCATTGCCTATCACTTGCGCCGCGGCCATTGCGGTTGATTCAGGAATGATGGGGTTTACTTTACCTGGCATGATTGACGAACCGGGTTGCAGTGCGGGTAACGTGATCTCACCTAACCCTGCCAGTGGACCTGAATTCATCCAACGCAAGTCATTGGCAATTTTCATTAACGATACTGCGGTTGTTTTTAACTGGCCGGATAACGCTACTGCAGTATCTTGTGTCGCCATTAAAAATGAAAAGTTATCAGCTTGGCTAAAATGGACGCCAGTTAATACAGACAGTTTTTGATTAAAGTGCTTGGCGAAATCAGGATGGGCATTGATACCTGTTCCCACCGCAGTACCACCCTGTGCAAGTCGCTGTAGTTTGGGTTGCAGCATCTTTAGATTATCAATGTTGTAGCTGATTTGGGCCGCCCAACTGAATAATGATTGGCTCATTCTTACTGGCATGGCATCCATTAGATGAGTACGACCAGTTTTAACCAGATGATTTAGGCTCAGAGCTTTGTCTACGATGGTTTGCTGTAAGTGATGCAGTGCAGGTAATAGCTGTTTATCGACTAAGATTGCAGCGCTAACGTGGATGGCACTGGGTATGACGTCATTACTGCTTTGGCCGAAGTTAACATGATCATTGGCATCAATTTGGGTTTGACAATAAATGCTAGCAAGATGGGCAATCACTTCGTTGGCATTCATGTTTGAGCTAGTGCCTGAACCAGTCTGATAAATATCAACGGGGAAGTGTTGCATGATATTTTCGTCAACCAGTAGCTGATTAACCGCAGTACAAATAGCGTTGGCGATATCTTGGGGTAATAATCCCAGTGTGAGGTTGGCTTCTGCAGCAGCCGATTTGATCTGTAACAGCGCTTTAATGAAATCAACGGGTAGGGGTTGACCGCTAACAGGAAAGTTATCTATTGCACGTTGGGTTTGAGCGCCATATAGGGCATTGCTGGGTACATTTACTTCCCCCATGCTATCGCGTTCAATTCGAGTATTAACCATATTCGTCACCTGCTACTTTAAGTCATAAAACTAAGAGGTATCATTAAATAGTATAGCGAATCACGGCTAAGGTGAAGTAGGTCGATTAAGTCTGCGGAATAAGGTAAGCTGGACGCAGTTAAATATTTAAAATGGATTATGTTAAGTTAAACATGCGGTTAATTTGCATAACCTGATATTGAGTAGGATAAAATAATGTCATCTTTGGAAATCAATCGTTTGTTGCAAGATAAAATACTAGACGAAGATACTCGCGCATGTGCTGCTAAACAGCTACATAATTTGGGTATCTCGGAGTTGATGACACTTGAAGCAATAGAATTCCAGCTCCTTGAGCTTAATGCTGTCTTAGCTAATTGTCAGCAATTGCAAGATAGTTATGCGCTGATAATCGCGGGTTTACCATCAGAATTACATGTTTGTTTACAAGGCTCTGCTATCAGTACTGAGCGGCTTTCAGCCTTAGTGCAACTTATCCAGAGTGCGCCGCAAGCATTGTGGTCGTTAAGAGATGATAGTTTTAATTGTTATGAAATGGATTTTCGTTTATCGCAATTACAACTGCATTTAGCCATTTTAAAACCGTTAAATAAAAAACTAGCGCCGTTTGTGAATACCAATGCGCTGGGTTCAACGAGTACACTGCGATCTATTCAATGCGGTTTGGATAATGCGGGGATGTTTCGTTGGTTCTCTTCTAAATGGCGTAATGCCAAGCAACAGGCATTAAGTCTCACAACCCATGAACAACTAAAGCTTGATGACATTAAACTGTTATTACCAGCCATGATTAAATACGCAAATTCGCAAGAATGTTTTGATGATCTGTTTGAACAGGCGCCGAGCTTGACAGCTTGTCATCAGGGATTGAATACTGACGTTGTCCCCTTGTTAGCTGTACGTGAATGGTATAAAGATGTTGAGTTTGTAATGGCTGAACATTTTGTCGGTGAAGCAGGGATCTTATCTGGCTTGTCTGCTATTGATAAGCAGGGGGCTGATAACTTGCTTGATGACTACCATGTTAATTTAATGACTTTGGTTAACAACATCAATAAGCAAATGAATAAGCTGAAATTATGTTTTCCTGATTACTTAATACTGCAACAGGGTGATACAGATTACGTGATTGCGGTTACTGAATTAAAAACGATGCTTGTGAATGAATTAACGGTTTTGAAGGCGAGTGGTATTGATAGTAATACTTGTCTAGCAGAGCTGTTGCAAGCGCAAAGTTTAAACGCGTAATATAAGCCGTGTACTTTGGTAATGAAACTTGCTAAGCCAGATTTAAACATGAATTGGTTTGGCGGGTTTGTTCGTTAAGAGAGGAGCCTACTACTGGATTTCTGCAACAGTAAATTTTAGGTATAAAAAAACCTCGCTCATTGAGCAAGGTTTCATTATTTGGTGCGTCCTACAAGATTCGAACTTGTGACATCTAGCATGTCGAGCTAGCGCTCTACCAACTGAGCTAAGGACGCGGAATGTGGTGCTCGCTACAAGATTTGAACTTGTGACATCTAGCATGTCGAGCTAGCGCTCTACCAACTGAGCTAAGCGAGCAGAATTTGGTATGTCGTTAAGACGAGACAAATATTAGCCCGCATCCCAAATATCATCAAGTCTTTTTTAAACAATATCAGTATATTGCTTTAAAACTAAGCAGCTGGGTCGATATTTAAATCTTCTGCAGGGCCAAAGAATTCAAAATGCACATTTTCAGCTGGAATTCTTAGTTGTGGAGCGAAACTGTTCATTGCTTGCATGAAAGGTTTTGGACCTAAGAAATAAAGCTCTACATCGCGGTTATCACCAATTCTCTCTTCTAACATCGCGAGGTTAATGAAACCGGTTGCATCAGGCTGACATTCTGGCGTTGCATCACTGTAAACGAAGTACGGTTTTAGATTGTCGTTTTTAGCGGCAAGATCTGTTACATGGTTACGAAATGCATGTACCTTGGTGTTCATTGCTGCATGGATAAAGTGAATAGGGCGGTCTGTGCCTTTCAAGCTATTTAGCATGCTGATTGCGGGTGTAATACCTACACCACCAGTAACAAGTACCACAGGTTTGTTATTGTCTTTTAAGACGAAGTCACCTGCAGGTGCTAATACACGTAATGTGTCACCAGCTTGAACCTGATTGTGTAAGTAGTTAGATGCCGCGCCACCTTCTTCACGTTTGATACTAATACGTAAGTATGCTGAATTTGGTGAATCAGACAAGCTGTATTGACGACGTGTTTCTTCGCCATCAATGTTTAATACTAAACCGATAAATTGACCTGGTGTGAATGAAGACACGGGTTTGTCGTCAGTTGGTGTTAGGTAGAATGAAGTGATGTTGTCACTTTCAGCTACTTTTGTGGTTACTTTGAACTCACGTTCGCCACGCCAACCGCCTTGTTTTGCTTCATTCGCAGCGTAGGCCGCTTCTTCTGCGGCGATAAGTAAGTCAGCGAGCTGCCAGTATGCTTGACCCCAAGCTTCAATAACCGCGTCTGTTGCAGCATCACCCAATACAGCTTTAATTGATTTTAACAAGCACTCGCCAACAATTGCGTATTGTTCAGGCAGGATATTAAGTGATACGTGTTTGTTCACAATGCGGTTTACTGCTGCTTCTAATACCGATAGGTTTTCGATGTTTCCTGCATAAGCAACAAGGGCGTTTGCCAGTGCTTTAGGTTGTGCGTTACCCGCTTGATTACTTTGGTTGAAGAAGCGTTTTACTTCTGGGTAGTCTCTAAACATCAAAGGATAAAAATGCGCTGTAATATCATTAGCATGAACAGAAACAGCAGGGACAGTCGCTTTGATAATATCTATAGTTTGTTGCGTTAACATAATAGCTACCTTGTAGAGGTTAGTGAGATAAATTGATCTATATCAATATTTATATTCTCTATTGCAGTAGCTGTGCCAAGTTTGTAAGTTGTTGATTATATTTGTTTAGTGTTTTAAATGTTAATATTGTTGTACTTATGACAACTACTTTTGTTGTCATAAGTACAACTTAAAGTCATTGTGACAACAACCATGTAGACATAACAAGCAATAATTGGATGTTTACAATCTATTCAATTTGTTTGTTTAATTCAACGTTTGAACTCGCAAGGTCTAAAGGTTATGAGAAGTTGTTTGGCTATGTTCGAGATGATAATAAAAATGCACTCGCAACTTATCTCAAACACGGGTTCGAAATCATTGGTATAGCCAAAAAGCACGCTAAGATCCGCGGTAAATACGTAGATGAAGTACTTATCGAAAAATGGTTATAAATTTGTTCTTGCCTGTTTTCTAATTGGCTTATTACGTTTAGTATAGAAATTGATTCGTCATCATCAGTTAGGCATCAAGGAGGAATAATATGCACCTAGCACAATTGAACATAGCTAAAGCAAAATACGCATTAGACGCGCCAGAGATTAAAGAGTTCGTTGATAATCTGGAACCGGTGAATAATACCGCGGAAACAAGTGACGGTTTTATTTGGCGTTTAAAAGACGAAAACGGTGACGCGACCAGTATTCAAGCCTTTCTCGATCCGAATATCATTGTAAATATGTCTGTTTGGCAGTCACCCGATGCGCTTAAAAACTTCATGTTTAGAACGCATCATCGAGACTTCTTACGTCGTAAAAAGGAATGGTTCGATATCATTCCTGAAGACAGTTATGTGCTGTGGTGGGTGCCTGTCGGTCATATCCCAACAGTTGAAGAAGCGGTTAGCAAGTTAGAATTCCTGCGTAATAACGGCGACAGTCCTGCTGCATTTACGTTTAAAAGTAACTTTAGTTGTGAAGAGTTTCTAGAGGATAGTGCTTAAGTCGTTTGTAAATATAAGAATAGATATAGTTGCTTGCTGTTATCACTAAGAATGACCGTGTAGACTGTGGCTCTTAAATTGAATGATAAGGTCATCGTTATTATGACTATATTTTAGGAGACCTCAGTGTCGTTATTTTTTATATCTCAAGTATTAGTAGCTATCGCGATTTGCTTCGATTTGATGTCTTTTCAGTTTAAAGAGAGACGGAAGATTGTTGCCTGTTTATTCTGTGCCGGTGTACTTATTTCGAGTCATTTTATTCTACTTGAGCAATGGACGGCTGCGAGCTTAATGGTTATCGCCACGATCCGTTATTTAGTCAGTATCTTTTCAACGTCACCAAAACTAAAGTACCTGTTTGGTTCTGCATCGTTAATCGCGACTGTACTGACTTACTCAGGGCTGATTAGTATTTTGAGTTTCTTGGCTTCGAGCTTTCAAACCGTGGCAGCGTTTAATAAAGACGATAAGCGTTTAAGAGAATTGATGGTAGTAGGGACGAGTTTCTGGTTAGTACACAATTACTTAATTGGTTCTCCGACAGCTGTGATCATGGAAGCATTATTTATTGGTAGTAATTTAGTCGGCTATTATCGTTACTATTACAAAAAAGAGGTGATGATATAAATTGCCGTATCGCTGTTAACACCCTGTAATTCATAAAGTTGATTTACAGGGTTGATAGACAAACCGATTAAACCTTACAAATCGCGGCCACCGTTTTCAATCGGCGGGCTGGTTCTGTGACAAATGGATTGGTTTCATCCCATGCATAACCCGCTAAAATCGAACAGATCATTTGTTTGATCTTCAGATTCGGTTTCTCGTGTAGTACTACATCTTGGAACTCACCTGTATACCAACCTTCAACATAGCAACGAAATGCATTAACACCTGTCATGAGGGTATCGGCATATTCGGTTTGCCAATCCACGGTTTCATTATTGAACTGTTTCACTAACAAATCAGCGGCAAGCTCTGCTGATTTCATGGCAATGGTTACGCCAGATGAAAATACAGGGTCTAAAAATTCACCAGCATTACCCAACAAAGCAAAGTGTCGATCAAAGAGTTTCGTCACGTTGGCAGAATAACCCATGATAGAGCCACAAGGGTTGGGGTAGTTCGCTTGTGAAAGCAATGTGTTAAGGTTGCTCTCTTCGGTTGCTAATTGCTGCAACGCGGCAAGATGATCATCAGGGTAGTTGGCAAAGAACTCTGGTTCTCCAACAACACCAAATGAACAAGTACCGTTACTGAATGGGATTAACCAGAACCAAACCTTATTGTCTTGTGGATGTACTGATATAAGGATCTTGTTACGGTCATAATGCTTCGAGCTAATATTATCTTCAATATGGGTAAAAATAGCACGTCGGGGAGGTAATGTTGATGGCTCTTCCAATCCTAATAAACGTGGAATAACACGACCAAAACCACTGGCATCGAGGATGAAATCAGCTTCTATTTCATAGCTATGTTGGTTTTCATCCAAGACAGTTAATAACGGTTTAGCTCTTTCTACATCGACACTGCTAACTTCGTGCTGATAACGGATCGTGACGCCTTGCTGCTCTGCACAGTCGGCAAGCAATTTATCGAATTTGCCACGTTGAACTTGGAATGTAGTTCCTTCACCTGCGGTGTATTTATCGGTGAAATCAAACTCAGTGTATTGTCCACAGGCGTGAAAAGCGGCGCCATTTTTAAACTGAAAATCAGCAGCATTAACAGCGTCAAACATACCGGCTTTTTTAAGCGATTCCATGCAGGCGGGTAGTAGACTTTCACCAATAGAAAAGCGTGGGAATGTTGATTTTTCGATAATAGTGGTATTAATACCTTGTTTGTTAAGTAGTGCTGCAGCAAGCGAACCTGAAGGACCTGCGCCGATAATCACGACGTGAGCGGGGTGTGTTAATGACACAAAGAATTCCTTTATTATGTCGAGCTTAGACCCGGCAGATTTATATAATAATGTATTTAATCAGTGGATTTTATCACATGTTTAATGGTGGTTTAAAAATTATTGGTGAATCAAAAAAAACAGTTAATACAAAAATATGAGCAGCTGATTTATTGTTGTCACAATGACTACTAAATGCTATAACTAATGCCCGCTGAACGACGCTTTAAGGACTTGTTACCATGGACAATACCCGCTTTATCGAAAGTATGGATACTATTATTTATGATCTATCCCGAGAGTTGCCAAAGTACCAGCGCTATAACCGCTTATTACAGGCATGGCGAGATACGTTTGCATGTGATGCATGTGTGCTGTTAAAGCTAGAGGGTGATAACTTGGTGCCTAAGTCTGCAAATGGCTTACAAGTCGAGGCAATGGGTCGACACTTTCCTGTTGCTGAGCATCCGCGCTTCGAACAAATACTGGCGCACTATGACTATGATAATGAAAATGAAATTCAAAAAAAGGTGCATCGTTTTGATGCTGTTTGTGAATTGCCCGATCCTTATGATGGATTGATACAAACCCCTGACGGCCAGCTTAATGTGCATGATTGTATGGGCGCGGTATTAGTGATTGATAATAAGCCGTGGGGTATCGTGACTATGGATGCGCTCAACCCCCAACGTTTTGACTCACTCGATCCGCAAATCTTAAACTCGATGATTGGTTTGACCGAAGTAGTGATAAAAACGGCCAACTTAATCTTTGCATTAGACCAAAAAGTACAGCGGCAAGAGCAAGTGACGGCCAGCTTAATTAAAGAGAAATTCAGTGAAGAAATGATTGGATCTAGCTCTGCGATGAACATGCTCAACTTAGAAATAGATCTCGTTGCAGACTCTGACTTAGCTGCATTGATATATGGTGAATCAGGCTCAGGTAAAGAGCTGGTAGCGCGTAAAATCCATATGGCATCTAAGCGAGCTAAAGAGGCCTTGATCACGGTAAACTGCGCGGCCTTACCAGAAACCATGGTTGAAAGTGAATTGTTTGGCCATGTCGTAGGGGCGTTTACGGGGGCCACTAAAAATCGCTTGGGTAAATTCGAACTTGCTGATGGGGGGACATTGTTTTTAGATGAAATCGGTGAGTTGCCACTGTCTATTCAAGCTAAGTTATTACGGGTTATTCAGTTTGGCGAATTGCAGCGTTTAGGTAGTGATAAACCGCATAAAGTCGATGTACGACTAATTACCGCAACCAATCGCGACTTAGCCAAAGAAGTTGCAGAAGGGCGATTTAGAGATGACTTATACCACAGGCTAACTGTGTACCCATTAAAAGTGCCAAGCTTGCGTGAACGTGGCAATGATATCTTGTTATTAGCGGGTAATTTTCTTGCCAAAATCCAACGTAAAGTCGGGATCAACAATTTAACCCTATCAAAAGATGCAGAGCGAGTATTACTGGCATATGAATGGCCGGGTAACGTGCGAGAACTTGAGCATTTATTAAGTCGTGCGTCACTGAGAGCTGCTGCTCGTAACCGTAAAGATGACCGCGTGGTTGTATTAGAAGGTAACGATTTGGATATTCAGACCACCAGTGATGCCACTACATTGTCACCGTCATTATCAGTAAATAGAGCGGTAACTACTGATGTTGATAACCGCAGAGGCCAACACGACATCGTCATTAATACCCAGGATCACGATAATAGCTTAAAGCAAATAACCGATGACTTTCAAACCCAATTTATTAACAAAATGTTAGCCGAAAATAACGGTAATTCTGCCGCAACAGCACGTGCGATAGGGGTTGATAGAAGCAACTTGCATCGGCTAATGAAGCGACTTGAAATTCAGTGAACGAGGTCTTTACTGAATTAACACTATGAATGAACATTGTATAAAAAAGGCGGCAGTGATGTGAATCACTACCGCCTTTTTATAACGCTGTATTTGTAGAACTATTAACGACGATTAGACTGTCGTTAATAGTTCTACAGTATGGCCTTGCGTTGTTTTCTTATAAACACTTGCCAGTTTGATCGATAACAATATCGCTGCCATGGTTAGACCAGAAATAAAGCCAATCCAGAAACCAGCTGGGCCCATTGCTGGGACGATTAAGTCTGTTAACGCCAGCGTATAACCAATCGTCATGCCCACAGCCCAATAAGAGAATAGAGTAATGAAGAAGATAATACTTGTCTCTTTATAACCACGTAATGCACCCGCGGCAATCACTTGCACCGCATCTGAGATTTGGTATACAGCTGCAATCAACATTAACCCAGTAGCAATGTTAATCGTGGTCACGTCTTCGGTATATATTTCTGCAATTTCATTGCGCAATAAGATAGTAAAGATTGCCGTGATAACAGAAAAACCTACCCCCATCCACATCGCGGTGATACTGGCAAATTTCGCCTGTAGTGGTTTTTTCTCACCTATATATTGACCAACAACAATGGTAGCGGCAATCCCCAAGCTTAGCGGTAGCATAAATACCATTGATGAGAAGTTCAACGCCACCTGATGAGCTGCAACCGTGATAGCACCGAGCGGTGCTAACAGGATCGACACTACAGCAAACAGCGTTACTTCGCAGAACATAGAGGCGGCAATAGGGAAACCAACACCAATTATGTGTGACATTTCTGTCTTATCGATGCCATAAACTTGATCAAATAATTTGATATCTTTAAAGTCTTTATGGAAATAGCTATAAGCAATCATTGAGAAACACATTGCCACAAATACTAATGCTGACGCGACAGCACAACCAACACCACCGAGTGCCGGCATACCAAAGTGACCATTAATAAAGATGTAGTTTACTGGTACGTTTACCATGATACCGATTAAACCAATCACCATTGTCGGTTTAGTAATGCCTAAACCCTCATGGTAACTACGGAATACTTGATAACCACATGCAAAAGGTAATGCGAGAGAAATTACACGTAAATAATCTGTTGTTAGCTCTGCTAGTCTATCTTCAACATGCATGAATTCAAGGATCATAGGGCTGTAATACAGCAGCGACATCATTGGTAGGAAGATAATTAATACAAACCAGATCCCTTGTTGAACCACTTGTGCAATTTCACTTTGTCTTTTCGCACCGTAAAGCTGTGCTACGATCGGGGTGATCGCCATTAAAATGCCAACTAAAAACATTAATACTGGGAACCAAATACTGTTGGCAATCGCGACTGCAGCCATGTCTGTTGCACTTACTGCTCCAGCCATCACGGTATCGACAAAGCCCATCACAGTGAACGCAAGTTGTGCGATCAAAATTGGAACCATTAATTTGAATAAGTTAGAAACCTCAGATCGATATTTCTGCACTGCTACTCCGAAAATTTTGGGGGTTGTTATATTGTGTATTCTAAGAATTGATGTTGCTGAAAACGAAAGATTTGATTATGAATGTGGTGATATTCGCGATCGTGAGGGTATACCTGATCCAGCCAAAGCATATTAATCCTTTATAGCTAGTATTTAAAGATGTATTTAAATTTATTTTATTCCAGAATAATCTCAGCTTATTAACTAGATGAATTATCTAAACTAACACGATATAGTTAGGCATATTTGTTTAAGTAATGATGAAGGTTATTTATGTTTACTGGTATTGTACAAAGAAAAGCAAAAATTATTAGTATCGACAAAAAAGCGCAATTACACACCTTAGAAGTTAGGCTTGATAAAGTACACCAAGACGGTTTAGTTGTCGGTGCAAGCATCGCTAACAACGGTACATGTCTAACGGTAGTAAAGATTAATGACAACAGCGTTTGTTTTGATGTGATAGAAGAGACACTTAAAGTCACTAACTTGGTTGCTCTTGAAGTCGGCGATGAAGTTAACTTAGAACGCGCTGCTAAATTTGGTGATGAGATCGGTGGCCATTTATTATCTGGTCACGTTCATACCCAAGCTGAAATTATCACCATTAATCGAACTGACACTAACTGTGATATTTGCTTTAATATTGCACCTGAATGGCAAAAATACGTGTTACCAAAGGGTTTTATTTCTATTGATGGTATTAGCTTAACCTTAGGTGATGTTGCTGATGGGAAATTCTGGGTACATTTAATTCCAGAAACATTAGCCGTGACTAACCTTGGCAGTCGCTATGTCGGTCAGTTTGTAAATATTGAAATTGACAGTCAGACTCAAGCGATTGTTGATACGGTAGAACGCATGATGTTAAATAAATAACTGATATCTTTTGTAGCTGCAAGTTACTAGCGTTGTAAGAGCGATATTCAGGCCTCGATGTTTTCATTTAACATGCCTATATCGCTCCTCCATGATCTTAACCTCAAATTGCCCGTTACAATTACAGTGTAAGGTATGGCGCATTAAAAAATCTGTTCATCATCAGCATCAATAAATAATTCATACTTCTCGTGAACTTGATCATGTAATAACTTGAAATGAATGCTATTACAGCAAGAACTGCACTCGTCATAAAAATCTTGTTCGCCATTACTGGCATCAATATCAGTGGTAATAAACTGACCGCAATGAGGACACACAACTGTCCTATGAGAAAACTGTTTCATGATAACCTCCACAGGCTATATATCGCACCTTCTAAGCT
The DNA here is from genome assembly GCF_033791185.1 of Moritella sp. Classification (GTDB taxonomy): domain Bacteria; phylum Pseudomonadota; class Gammaproteobacteria; order Enterobacterales; family Moritellaceae; genus Moritella. The sequence continues at coordinate 11,917 of NZ_JASJHF010000228.1, forward strand.
TATTTTAGCTGAAGATAATACTTTTGCCTGTTTGGAGGTTATAGGCTGTTACCGACTCGTGATTAAAGCATCCAAATCAGCAAGTATGGATAAAGTACTGGGGCGATGATAGAGGTTAATACTGCGCTTATCAACAAGGCCGTTGTACTAAAGGCGCCGTGAGTTCGACTCAACTCCATCGCTTTTGAGGTGCCTATCACATGCGAACCTGAACCGATAGCAAGACCCTGTGCTTCCGGCGTACGAATGCGTAAGTGCTTTAACAAGAACGGTGCGCAAACATTACCGAAGATACCCACCATAATCACCATGATAGCAGTGATAGCTGGGATCCCACCAAGGGTATGGCTAATTGCCATCGCAATAGGTGTTGTTACCGCTTTTGGCGCGAGTGATGCGACGATCTCTGGTGATGCTGAAAAGCTAATAGCAACGAAGGTTGTGACCACTAAACCGACAATGACACCTGCACTACAAGCAACAAGTACAGGCACGATCTTGGCTTTCACGTGCACAAACTGTTGATACAGTGGGAAGGCTAAGGCTATCACGGCTGGTTCGAGTAAGCGCGTTAGGACCGTTGTACCTTGCTCGTACAGCTCAAGGTCAAATCCAAACAGCATCATGATACTAATTAATGCCCCGATCGACAGTAAAATAGGGTTGAATACTGCGAGCGCTGTTTTTTTATAAAACCATTGAGCAAGAAAATAAACGGCAAGGGTTAATGGAATTGCTAAATATAAGATCATTTATCATCGCCTTGCTGTTTGCGTAATGCTGCTTTTTGTTTGGCTGCACTGACTCGATTGAGATAGCAGTAAGTATGCCCAACGGTAAAAAAGATCACCACTGTGCCAATAAGACCTGCCATGATAAGCGCAACTAGATTTTGTTGAACGAGTTCAAAGTAACCTATAAGCGCTACGCCTGCGGGGACAAACAAAATACCGATGTGACGGTTGAGTTGTTCACATGCTTTTTCGACATATTTTTGTTTAAGCATGCCACTGCTTAGTGCAATAAAGAGTAATAACAGTCCGATGATGCTTGAGGGAAATTCAACGGGCAATAACATGCTGACAGCACGTCCTAAAACTACAAAACAAAAAATGGTGAAAATATTATACAGCCATATTTTCATTGATTACCTACCTACTAATTATGCGATTGCTAAGCAATTACGGTGCGATCGAAAGCGCCCTATATAAATGTTAAAAATATATAGGGCAGATGATACAATAAACGTTACTTGAAGTTTATTAGGTTATAAAAATGCAGTATCCGGTTAATGAAATTTTTGAAACAGTACAAGGTGAAGGCCATTTTACTGGCTATCCCGTCATCTTCATTCGTCTACAAGGATGCGATGTAGGTTGCTCTTGGTGTGATACCAAGCAAACGTGGTCGGTCGATCCTGAGATGCAAGTATCACAACAGACTGTGAACAAAGCTTGCGATGATAAACCCCATTGGGCGAACTTTACTGCACAAGAATTCATTACCATGATACAAAAAAATGGTTTTGTTGCAAAGCACATTGTGATTTCTGGTGGTGAACCTTGTCAATATGATCTTGTTGAATTAACGAGTGAATTGGAACAAGCGGGATATTTCTGCCAAATTGAGACTTCTGGTACATCAGAAGTACGTGCAACAGAGTCGACGTGGGTGACGGTATCACCAAAGATCCAAATGAAAGGTCAGCTGCCAGTTTTACACAGTGCACTGTACCGTGCTAACGAAATAAAGCATGTTATCGCAATGGAAAAACACATTGATGAACTTGATGCGTTAATCGCTGATATAGATATATCAGATAAGATCATGTGTTTACAGCCTATCTCGCAACAGCAGCGGGCAACAGAGCTTGCTATTAAGTTGTGTATTGAGCGTAACTGGAAGTTATCTGTACAGATGCATAAATATATATTTATTGACTAAGCTGATGCCCATTGGCTTATATTAGCCATATCTTTTTATACTGTTGATGTATTGCTAAAGGTATGGCGTAATAAATCGTATGACGAAGTTAATAGTATGGCTAAGTTAATAGTATTCATACAAAACAGGAGTAAGGATGAACCATCTCGACAATGCAGGTCATATCGATAAATCTGAAACTGCGCTGATTGACCGTTTCAAACAACGTGAAGAAACCTTACTACACACTGACTTTTCTAAATCACCGCAACAGCTAGATAATTTCTTACACCCTGAGCTATTTGAGATCTCACCGATTGGAAGTTATACCTCGCGCAGCGAAATTGTAACTTGGCTGTTGGCTAAGCCATCAACGCAACGCTGGTGCCTGAGCCAGTTTAAAGTTGTAGCATTGGCTAGCGATGCTATGTTGGTTTGTTATCAAGCAAATTCAATTAATGCCGGTACAGTGAAAAAAACGGGCAGTTTACGTAGTTCAATTTGGCGGTTTGATGCTCACCAATGGCGACTTCAATTTCATCAGGCAACAAAAAACTAGAAACAACATTAACTACTCCTACCTCTCTAGCACTATTTTTGTACATCCCCCCTTTTTATCGGGCGCACCGCCGATATTAAGTTTCTAATTTATTGTAAATCTATGACCCAGCTCGCATAAAATATCGTCTTGGCCTCAATAGACAATAATTTGGCGCGTTTAGCCTATACCTGACACTGTGTGACAAAAGTATTATGTGAATATAATACCTACGACCTAATTGTTAATGGAATGAAAACAAATTAAAGGTATAGCATGGATACTATAATGAAAAATACAACTCAGAAGAAATTTTTTAAGGCTACACCAATTGCTCTTGCGCTCATCGTCTCAGGCTATACAGCAGCACCTCAAGCAATTGAGTTTAATTGGGATAACGTCGAAGGTTCGTTCAACTCTCAAATCACAGCCGGTTCAAGCTGGCGTGTCGAAGCACCGGATGCGAAAAATGTCGGTGTTGGTAATGGCGGTTTACCGGGTAATACGCCAACGGGTGATGATGGTAATTTAAATTATGATAAAGGGGATGCGTTTACTCAGACGATCAAGGGTATTCATGATCTTGGTTTAACTTATGAAACCGAAGAGGGCACAACATTTGGCGCGTTTGTACGTGGTAAATATTGGTATGACTATGCACTGGATCAAAATGATGTAATTCATGGCAGTGGTAACAATGGTTATGTTGCTAATCAGCCAATTAATGATGATGACTTTGATGATTTAACTAAATCAAAAGGTGCAGCATTACTGGATGCTTATATCTTTACGGGGTTTTATCTTGGTGATACCGCGATTGATCTACGACTTGGTAAACAAGTGGTTAACTGGGGGGAAAGCTCATTTATTCAAGGTGGTATCAATGCGGTAAACCCTGTTGATGCAGCGGCTTTCCGCCGCCCTGGTGCCGAAGTTAAAGAAGGCCTGCTACCGGTCAATATGATTTTTGCCAATATTGGTTTAACTGATAACTTAAGTGTTGAAGCTTTTTATCAATTAGAATTTGAACCAACAGTGATTGATAGTTGTGGTACGTATTTCTCGACAGCAGATTACTTAGCTGAAGGCTGTAATACCTTGGTGGTTGATCCTGGTACAGGGATGACTGATAAAGGTTTGTATGACGCTGGTATTTACGCGTCACGTGGCACTGATGAAATTGCCTCTGATGATGGTCAGTTTGGTGTGGCATTTAAGTACTATGCAGAAAGTCTAAATGCGACTGAATTTGGCTTGTACTACATGAATTATCATTCTCGTTTGCCGTATGCAAGTGCTGAAGCTGGTGAATATAATGGCGCAGGCTCAATTGGCAAACCATTTATCCCAATTGGTACTACACCATTACCACCTGGAGTAGATCCTGCTACATACAATCCTAATTATCATACTGTTTACCCTGAAGACATCCAGCTATTTGGTTTAAGCTTCAATACAACGGTAGCAGAATGGGCAGTATCGGGGGAAATCAGCCATCGTCTTGATATGCCATTGCAAATTAATGGCGCAGACTTATTAGCGTCGGCCTTAAGTGCTGATCCTGATTCACCGTTGACACCTGAATATTCACAAGCCGGTGCTGGTGAGACTGTTGATGGTTTCCATCGTTTTGATTACACGCAATCACAGTTAACCTTGATTAAATTCTTCGATAAGGCCCTTGGTACGGATCGAATTACCACGGTGGCTGAGTTAGGCTATGGTCATGTATGGGACTTACCTGAAGGTGACGATGATATTAAATATGGCCGTGCAACGGTATATGGTACTAGTTTTGATGGTGTAGGTATCGATGACGATGGCTTCACTACAACAGATAGTGCGGGTTATCGTTTAGCCGTTAAAGCTGATTATCGTAACGTATTCGCTGGTGTTGATTTAGCGCCATCAGTGGCTTGGTCACATGATGTTTATGGTTACAGCCCTGAACCACAAGGTACTTTCCAAGAAGGTCGTACTGGTGTGAATTTAGCACTGAAAGCTGATTATTTGAATATGTATTCTATGTCAGTCAGCTATACACAGTTTGGTGGTGATTTCAATCCACTATCTGATCGTGATTATGTGTCTGCTGCAGTTGGTATATCATTCTAAGCAATAATAGAAAAACATTATATTTTAGATGATTAATACGGATAGAACGAACAGAAGTTTAAGAAAAAGGATTTTAATATGAAAGTTTTAAATAAAGCGTATAGCGTAGCGGCTCTGTCAGTGGCTATGGCCTTCTCGGCATCAGCACTTGCAAAAGTAAGTGAAGCAGATGCGGCCAAATTAGGAAAAGAATTAACGCCTGTCGGTGCTCTTACCGCTGGTAATGCCGATGGCTCAATCCCTGCATGGACGGGGGGGATCACTAATGCAATCCTGGGTACAGAGTTTGGTAAAAACGATCGAGTGAGCAATCCATTTGCTGCCGACAAGCCACAATTTGTTATTACAGCGGCCAATGTTGAACAGTACAAAGATAATTTGAGCCCTGGTCAATTGGCTATGTTTAAGAAGTACCCTGATACTTATACAATGCCTGTTTATGAAACACGTCGCAGTTTTGCACAGTCAGATGATATTTATGAGACGATTAAAGGAAATGCATTAAATGCAACATTATCGGCTGGTGGTAATGGCTTAGATGGTTTTAGTATTGCTATTCCGTTTCCCATTCCTGAAAATGGCTTAGAAGTAATTTGGAACCACATTACTCGTTACCGTGGTGGTCATGCAGAGCGTGTTATTACTACCATTCCAGTGCAACGCAATGGTGCCTATACGGCGGTTAAAGTAGAAGATAAATTCTATATTCCTGAAGCGTTGAAAGGTGGTCGTGATGCCAAGAAAGATGACAACATCTTGTTCTACTACATGCAACGTATTATAGCACCAGCCCGTCTCACAGGTACCATTGCGTTAGTGCATGAGACTGTTGACCAGGTAAAAGAGCCACGTAAAGCGTGGATCTATAATTCGGGTCAGCGTCGCGTTCGTCGTGCTCCTAACGTTTCGTATGATGGCGAAGGCATCGGCGTAGAAGGTTCACGTACGTCAGATAACTACGATATGTACAACGGCGCTCCGGATCGTTATGAATGGACATTGGTAGGTAAGAAAGAACTCTACATTCCATATAATTCTTATAACCTTTCTTCTACGGAGCTTGAATACAAAGATATTGTTAAGCCAGGCCATATCAACCAAGAATATACGCGCTATGAGAAACACCGTGTATGGGAAGTACAAGCAAAAGTGAAAGACGGTCAGCGCCATGTTTATGCACAGCGTAACTTCTTTATTGATGAAGATCGCTGGCAAGCAGGTGTTATCGACCATTATGATGCACGTGGTAACTTGTGGCGTGTAGCAGAAGCGCATTCTGTACAATACTACAATGCTGACGTGAACTGGTTTGCGGCTGAGACGTTATATGATGTCATTGCCGGTCGTTACTTGGTAACGGGTCTGAATAATGAAGAGAATAAAGGCATTCAGTTTGATGTCAAAGCCAAACGTAAAGATTTCTCTACCTCAGCACTGAAACGTATGGGTAGATAGTTTTAATTAATACCCTTTATAACGAGATACAAATACTTGATTGAAGTATTTGTATCTCGTTTTTTATTGCTTGTGATTTATCCTTGCTAGGACAA